>CANCGU010000254.1 GCA_947377705.1 Comamonadaceae bacterium | reverse complement strand
GCGGGGGGGCACACCATTGATTCGGTGGAACCAATTTACGGTTTGGTGGTCATGGGTTTGGTACACCCCAAGCGCATCAAGCGCAATGCGGACGCGCGTGTGGGTGACCGGTTGATTTTGGGCAAACCCCTGGGCGTGGGCGTGTTGTCCGCCGCACTCAAGAAAGATGCCCTCAGCCCTGAAGGCTATGCACAAATGATTGCCAACACCACGCAGCTCAACACCCCAGGCACAGAACTGTCGGCACTCGAAGGCGTGCATGCCATGACAGATGTGACAGGCTTTGGCTTGGCGGGTCATGCGCTCGAAATGGCGCGTGGCAGCAAACACGCCGTGCAATTACAGATGAGCCAAGTGCCTTTGTTGCCAGGCGTACGCGAACTGGCTCAGCAAGGCATGCTCACTGGCGCATCGGGGCGTAACTGGTCGGCCTATGGCCAAGAAATTCAGCTCGCCCCCTCATGCACGGCGATTGACCAAGCTTTGCTCAGCGATCCCCAAACCAGCGGCGGCTTGTTGGTGGCCTGCACCCCCGAGACAGTCAACGATGTTTTGGCTGTGTTTCACAAACATGGTTTTTCAGCTGCCGCAGAGGTGGGTGAAATCACGGCAGCATCAGCCAACGGCATCAAGCTGCACGTTCGCTAACGAGATACCTAAATTTAGACGACCCACTTTTGAAAGAAAACAAATAGATGTCCACGATTCCAGCCTGCCCTCAGTGCGCCCAAGAAAACACCTACCAAGACGGGGACAACTATGTCTGCGCCGACTGCGCACATGAGTGGCCCATGGTGGCAGCCGCCAGCACGGACGACGACGAAGCCGTGGTGAAAGACGCCAACGGCACGGTGCTCAAAGACGGCGATGCGGTGGTGCTGATCAAAGACCTCAAGGTCAAAGGCTCGTCCACCACGCTCAAGATGGGCACCAAGGTGAAAAGTATTCGCTTGGTGGGCGGCGACCATGAAGTCGATTGCAAAATGGATGTGGGCAACTACATGCTCAAAGCTTGCTTCTTGCGCAAAGCCTAAGCACACGCGGCGCTTAAAGCACCCGGCCTCGGTTTGACTTGATCGCCGAGGTCTTTTTTTTGCTATCTAAGCGGCGCAACTTAGAGGCATAGGTGGGTCGGGTTGCTTTGCGTTTTTTGGGTGGTTTGGCCACGCTTTGCACCAACTCCAACAAACGCGCAAAGGCTTCGATGCGGTTCATGTCTTGGCTGCGGTGCTCTTGCGCTTTGATGACCACCACGCCATCGTTGGTAATGCGATGGTCTGGCAATGCCAGCAAACGCGCTTTCACGTCGTCTGGCAAGGAAGACGCCATGACATCAAAGCGCAAATGAATCGCACTCGAAACCTTGTTGACGTTTTGCCCGCCCGCGCCTTGCGCGCGAACCGCGGTGACCTCAACTTCGGATTCTTTGATGTGCATGGTGCGCTCAGACGTGCCAGCCCGGCAATTCACCCATGGCCCACAAAATAAGGCTCAAGGTGAAGAAAGACGCAACCGTGGTCACCAACAATGCAGCCGCACAAAACCCTTCTTGCCCGTGACGCTGAGCAAGCAAGGGATAAATGCCCAGCATAGGCATTCCCGCCAACAACACCGCAGAAATTTTGAGGCTAGGCGCAATCGGCCCCACCAGCATGAGCATCAAGCCCACCGACAAGGGATGTACCACCAGTTTGCCCAAAGCAATCCAGCGCACCTCGTGAATCAAGCCCATCACGCGCATGCCGACCAAGGAGCCGCCGTTCACAAACAGCGCAATCGCAGCGGTCGAGGCCGCAAATAAGCTGACCGTCTTTGACAGCACTTCAGGCAGTTGCAAGCCCAACATAGAGCACACAAAACCCAACACAATCGCTTGCATCATAGGGATCTGAGCCATGCGCTTGACACTTTGAAACACCGTGCGCAGCCAAGACAGATGTGCCGACTCAGCACTGTCGGCCATCGCCAGGGCTAACGGAATCGTGACCAAGTTTTCAACCAACACGGTCAACGCCAACCCTAAACCGGCAACGGGGCCCAAGAACTGCAACAAAATCGGATAGCCAATGTAGCCACTGTTGGACGTGCTCACCCCCATGGCCACCATGCTGCTTTCGACCCAAGATTTTTTGCGTAAAACCCGCCACACCCCAAAGCCAATGGCAAACGACAGCATGGAGCCTGCGCCATAAGCCAGTAGGAAGCGCGGGTTCATCACCTCGGCAAAGTCGCGTTGTGACAGCGTGTTGAACAACATGGCTGGCAAAGCAAAATTCAATACAAATCGACCCAAGACCTGCCCATCAACTTTGCTGAAAAAACCACGACGTGTGGCGGTAAACCCCAAAGCAATGGACAAATAAATAGGACCTGTGATCGTGAGGATGTTGAGCATGAAAGGCGCGGGTTTATTGCTTTTGAATGCCCGCGCGCTGAATCACATCGCCCCAACGCTTAATTTCAGTTTCCAACCAGTCGTGCGCTTGCACCACCGTGCTGGGGTGTGGCTCCACATTCAAGTCCAACAGCTTTTGACGCACCGCTGGGTTTTGCAAAGCGACGTTGATTTCTTTGTTCAAACGGTCCACCACGGCTTTGGGTGTTTTGGCGGGGGCGCCCAAACCGTTCCAAGAAGAGGACACCAAATTAGGCACACCACCCTCTTTGGCCGTTGGGACTTGCGGCAAAGCCATGTTGCGCTTTTGTCCCGTCACAGCCAAAGCACGCAGCGCGCCGCCCTTGATTTGCGGCAGAACGGGGCTCAACACTTCGACCGCCACATCAATTTGACCGCCACGCAAGGCGGTCATCACCGCGGGGGTGCCGTTGAACGGCACCACTTGTGCATCTAGCCCAGCCGCTGATTTGAACAACTCCGCCGTCAAATGCTGGGTGCTGCCGATGTTGATGCTGCCAATGTTGAGCTTGCCTGGATTGGCTTTGGCCCAAGCCAACAGCTCGGACAGTGACTGAAAACGTGACTCAGCGTTGGTGACGATGGCCAAATCAAACGTCCCCATCAAAGACACGGGGGTGAAATCTTTGATCGGGTCAAACGGCAATGACTTGAACAAGCCGGCGCTCACCGCGTTGGCGTTCGACATGAGCAACAAGGTGTAGCCATCGGGTTCAGACTTGGCCACCATCTCGGCAGCCACAATGCCGCCCGCGCCGGGACGGTTGTCGATGACGACCGACTGACCCAAGCCCTCGGACATCTTTTGCGCCACAGTGCGTGCCGTCAGGTCTGCCACACCGCCTGCGCCAAAAGGCACAACGATGCGCAATGGCTTGGTGGGATAAGACTGGGCATGGGCATTGAGCCCAGCGAAGCTACAAAGGCCAGTCGCAGCAAGGGCGACAAAACGGGACAAGAAAAGACGACGAACTTGCATGACATAGCTCCAAACAGGTGATGAATGGGCTAATTGTCCTAGAAATACCTTGTATTTCTTCTCTCACACACGTTCAAGAATGAGCGCAATCCCCTGCCCCACGCCAATGCACATGGTGCACAAGGCATAACGACCACCCGTGGCCTGCAAACGGTTCACCGCCGTGGTCGCCAAACGTGCGCCCGAAGCGCCCAAAGGATGGCCCAAAGCAATCGCTCCGCCCCATGCGTTTACACGCGGGTCATCGTCGCGCAAACCGAGTGCGCGCATGACGGCCAAGCCTTGCGCTGCAAACGCTTCGTTCAGCTCAATCACATCCATCTGCGCCATCGTCAAGCCCGTTTGGGCCAACACCTTTTGCGTGGCTGGCAAAGGCCCCATCCCCATGATGCGCGGGGCCACACCCGCAGTGGCCATGCCCAC
>CANCGU010000253.1 GCA_947377705.1 Comamonadaceae bacterium | reverse complement strand
GCTGCGACTGGCCGTTAATTTTTAAGAGCCGTTTGATGACACACACCCTGCTTGCCGGTGCGCCTTTTGTGGCCACACAGAACAACGATTTGTATTTGGAAGGCGTCAAACTGGCTGACCTCGCACACACACACGGCACGCCCTTGTTTGTGTACTCCAAAGCCGCCATGCTCAGCGCCCTCTCCGCTTACCAACGTGGCTTTGCAGGTCGCAACGCACGCATTTGCTACGCCATGAAAGCCAATTCGTCATTGGCGGTGTTGCAAGTGTTCGCCCAAGCGGGCTGTGGCTTTGACATCGTGTCTGGCGGTGAACTCGACCGCGTGATCGCGGCTGGCGGCGATGTGTCTAAAGTCATCTTCTCTGGCGTAGGCAAAACACGCGCAGAAATGCGCAAAGCTTTGGAGGCAGGCATTGCTTGCTTCAACGTGGAGAGCGAAGCCGAGCTGGAAGTGCTCAGCGACGTGGCGCAAAGCATGGGCAAGCGTGCCCCCATCAGCATCCGCGTCAATCCCAACGTGGATGCCAAAACCCACCCCTACATCTCAACGGGTCTCAAAGGCAACAAATTCGGCGTGGCCCACGAACGTGCCTTGGCCACTTACCAACGTGCAGCCAACCTGCCCGGCTTGCAAGTGACGGGCATCGATTGCCACATTGGCTCACAAATCACCGAATCCACGCCTTACCTCGACGCGATGGACCGTGTGCTTGATTTGGTGCAAGCCATTGAAGCCGCAGGCATTGCCATTCACCACCTCGACTTTGGCGGCGGCCTTGGCATCAACTACAACGGCGACACGCCCCCCGCCGCCGATGCGCTGTGGGCGCAACTGCTGGCCAAGCTGGATGCACGCGGCTACGGTCAACGCCAGTTGATGATTGAACCCGGGCGTTCTTTGGTGGGTAATGCGGGGGTGTGTTTAACCGAGGTGCTGTACTTGAAACCCGGCGAGCAAAAAAACTTTTGCATCGTCGACGCGGCGATGAACGACCTGCCACGCCCTGCGATGTACGAGGCTTTTCACCAAATCGTGCCGGTGTCCGCACGCACGGGCGACGCCCTGACCTATGACGTGGTGGGCCCTGTGTGCGAGAGCGGTGACTGGCTGGGTCGCGACCGTCAACTCACGGTGCAGTCGGGTGATTTGCTGGCCGTGTTGTCCACTGGTGCGTATTGCATGGCGATGGCGAGCAACTACAACACGCGTGGACGTGCGGCCGAGATTTTGGTGGATGGCACCAAGGCGCATGTGATTCGTCGCCGTGAGACGGTGGCGGATCAGATGGCTTGCGAGTCTCTCGTCCCTTAATTGCTTTTCTGGCGTATTTCTCTCGCTCCGCCACAGCGATCAGCCAGCACCTGACATGGCTCCCATCGCTGCGCGACGAATGTCGCCAAGTCAGGCGCTGACTGCTCACCGTGGCTTCGGGCCTGTGTCAACGCAAAGGTGGTAGCGCGAACCCGCTTATGAACTCTCATTCGATGTGGCTACGGGTGTGCGGCCCCTGACGATTTCTGGTACTCCAGCATGAGGAAGGGGCCGTACGCCCGTAGACACATCAGCGAGTGAACCCAAACAGGCGCAAGAAGTAACGCCACATAGATGAACGAAAGAACCGCCACGCCAACAAAACGAACAAAACCGAGGCATAAACAAAAACCTCAGCAAAGTTACTTTTTCCCGCCCGCATCCAAAAGAAGTGCAACACCGCCAACACCGCCACCGCATAAACCAGGCGATGCAACCACTGCCAGCGCTTCGCGCCTAGCCAACGAATCGCTCGGTTAAACGAGGTCAAGGCCAAAGGCGTGAGCAGCACAAAGGCGCTAAAACCCACCAAGATGAACGGACGCTTAGCAATGTCTTGCGCAATATCACCCCACTCAAAACCCATGTCCAACCCGCTGTAGCAGAGCAAATGCAACACCACGTAAAAGTAGGTGAACACGCCCACCATGCGCCTTAGCTTGGCCAATTCGGGCAAGCCGAGCATCACACGCAAAGGGGTCACGGCCAATGTGATGCACAACAAACGCAGCGTCCAGTCCCCGGTGGCGCGAATCAAATACTCAGCGGGATTGGCCCCCAAGGCGTCGGTGGCGGCGCCCCACACCAGCCACACAAAAGGCAAAAAGCAGAGCAACCACAAAACAGGCTTGGCGCCGCGGTGTTGCAGAGCTTGGCGAAGGGCTGCTTTCACATCAATACAGTTTGCTCAGGTCCATGCCTGCGTAGAGCTGACCCACTTGGGCTTCGTAGCCGTTGAACATCAAGGTCTTACGCTTCTTCGCAAACAAGCCGTCTTCGCCAATACGGCGCTCCGTGGCTTGGCTCCAGCGGGGGTGGTTCACCGTGGGGTTGACGTTGGAATAAAACCCATACTCTTGCGGTGCTGAACGGCCCCATGAGTTGACGGGTTGCTTTTCGACGAAGCGAATCTTCACCAAGCTCTTGGCGCTTTTGAAGCCATATTTCCATGGCACGACCAAGCGCACAGGGGCTCCGTTTTGGTTGGGTAAGACTTCGCCATACATGCCAAAGCTCAGCAGCGTCAGCGGGTGCATGGCCTCGTCCATGCGCAGGCCTTCTACATAGGGCCAATCCAGCACACGCGAGCGCACACCGGGCATGGTTTTGGGGTCGGCTTGGGTGATGAACTCAACATACTTAGCGCTGCCCAATGGCTCCACACGTTTGATGAGTTCGGCTAGCGAATAGCCCACCCAAGGAATCACCATCGACCACCCCTCGACACAGCGCAGACGGTAAATACGCTCCTCCATGGGGCTGACTTTGAGCAAGGCTTCGAGATCGATGCGACCCGGTTTTTTGACCAAGCCTTCAATCTCGACGCTCCAGGGTTTGGTTTGCAAGGTGTGGGCGTATTTGGCTGGGTCTGATTTATCCGTGCCAAATTCGTAGAAATTGTTATAGCTGCTGGCATCGGCGTAGGTGGTTATTTTTTCCACCGTGTTCGCACCGCTGACGCGACTGACGGCCCCCGTCAATGGCGCTAACTTCCCAGGACGTGTCACAGCTTCACTTTGGCCTTGTGCCAAGGCATCACGCGAAGCCCAAGCTGCCAAAGACAGCCCAGCCGCACCTGTGGCCACTTGTCTCAACCAATCACGGCGTTGTACATACATTGACTGTGGTGTGATCTCATGATTGACGGGATGCATGAAACCAGAATCACTGTCACGACGAAATAGATGGCGAGGCATGCAGCGCTCCTTTTCAAGATATTGACGTGCATTGTCAATCGAATCTTATTTTCGTGCGCCATCGTGAAGGTAAAGACTTTTTTAGCCGACGTAAAAAAAGCTGGCACACGGCCAGCTTTTTTCGGGGTGAGATTAAAAATCTCAGATCAGCGCAAACCAGCGATGTAGTCAGACACCGCTTTGATTTCGCGGTCGTTCAACTTAGCCGCGACACCGCTCATTTGAACGCTGTTGCCACGACCCACATTTTGGCCAGCACCTTTGTTGCCGTGTTCACGAAACGCATTCAACTGGGCCACAGCGTAGTCTGCATGCTGGCCCGACAAGCGTGGGTATTGCGAAGGAATGCCAGCGCCTGTGGGCGTGTGGCAACCGGCGCAAGCAGCGATTTGACGCTCGGCCACGCCACCGCGGTAAATACGCTCACCCAAGGTGACCAACTCTTTTTCTTTCGCAAAGCCTGGCTTGGCTTCTTTAGAGGCCAACCAAGCTGAGACGTTTTTCATGTCAGCCTCAGACAAGCCCGCAGCCATGCCGCTCATGATGGCGTTGGCACGCTTGCCAGACTTGAACTCTTGCAATTGTTTGAC
>CANCGU010000252.1 GCA_947377705.1 Comamonadaceae bacterium | reverse complement strand
CCTTTATGTCAGACACACCTTCAGAACTCACCCGCCTCAACAAACGCATGGCCGAACTTGGACTGTGCTCGCGCCGCGAGGCCGACGCGTGGATTGAACAAGGCTGGGTCTTGGTCAACGGCCGTCCCGCAGAAATGGGCGTCAAAGTCAGCGCCAATGACCGCGTTGAGGTTGACCCACGCGCCAAGGGCCACCAAGATACACAAGTCACTGTTCTGTTGCACAAGCCCATGGGCTATGTGAGCGGACAAGCCGAAGACGGCCATGAGCCCGCGATTGTGCTGATTAACCCTCGCACGCATTGGGCAGGTGACTCGTCCAAACGACGTTTCTCGCCCACACAGTTGCGCAGCCTCGCGCCATCGGGGCGACTCGACATCGACTCCACAGGCTTATTGGTGTTGACGCAAGACGGCCGCGTCGCTCGCCAGCTGATTGGCGAAGACTCAGAGATGGAAAAAGAATATTTGGTGCGCGTGACCTACACAGGCCAAGAAAACACCGCCGCAGCCACCGCCGCATCTGCCACGTATGGCGGCAGAGCTAACCCACTCAGCGCCATTGGCGACCACGACCGCGTGACCAACAACGTGCAGGCTGTGTTTCCGAAAGCTCAACTCGAACGCTTACGGCACGGCTTGAGCTTGGACGGCAAGCCTCTCAAACATGCACAAGTGGAATGGCAAAACCCAGAACAACTTCGCTTTATCCTGACCGAAGGCAAAAAGCGCCAAATTCGCCGCATGTGCGAACAAGTCGGTCTTCAGGTCGTGGGGCTTAAGCGCATCCGCATTGGACACGTCCAACTGGGGCAACTGCCTGCGGGCCAGTGGCGCTACCTTGGCCCCCACGAGCGCTTTTAACCTCTTGAAATTTAGGCCAACGCCCCACATCTTGGGGCGTTGTTTTTTGTAATTTAGTTTTTTGAAGACCATGACCAAACAAACCCATTCCTTCCAAGCCGAAGTCTCACAGCTGCTGCACCTTGTCACGCATTCGCTGTATTCCAACAAAGAAATCTTCTTGCGTGAGCTGGTGTCTAACGCCTCTGACGCCTGCGACAAGCTGCGCTACGAAGGCTTGAACAACGATGCCTTGTTTGAAGGCAACGCCGACCTCGAAGTGCGGGTGAGCTTTGACAAAGAAGCTCGCACCCTAACCATTGCCGACAACGGCATTGGCATGAGCCAAGAAGAAGCGATTGCCCACCTCGGCACCATTGCCAAGAGCGGCACGCGCGAATTCATGGGCAAGCTCAACGGCAACCAAAAAACCGACGCCAAAGACCAAGGAGCCCTGATTGGCCAGTTTGGTGTGGGCTTTTACTCGGGCTACATCGTGGCCGACCGCATCACCGTTGAGTCCCGCCGCGCCGGCTTGAAAGCCGAAGAAGGCGTGCGCTGGAGCAGCACTGGCACAGGTGACTTTGAGGTGGAGACCATCACCCAAGCGGAGCGTGGCACCAAGATCATCCTGCACTTGCGCGACGATGCCGAGGAATACCTGAGCGCATGGAAACTCAAGTCAGTCATCAACAAATACTCAGACCACATCTCTTTGCCCATCCGCATGCGCAAAGAGGAGTGGAAAGAGGGTGACGTCATCGAAGGTGACCCCTCCGGTGGTCGTCAGCCCGGCGAAATGGTGCTGACCGACGAATGGGAAACCGTCAACCAAGCCAACGCCCTGTGGGCTCGCCCCAAGAAGGACGTGACGGACGAGCAGCACGCCGAGTTCTACAAACACATCAGCCACGACTTTGAGCCACCTTTGGCATGGAGTCACAACCGTGTGGAAGGCAGTACCGAATACACGCAGCTGCTGTATATCCCCGGCAAGGCGCCCATGGACTTGTTCAACCGCGACAAAAAAGCGGGCTTGAAGTTGTATGTGAAGCGCGTGTTCATCATGGACGACGCTGAGGCGCTGATGCCCTCTTACCTGCGCTTCATCAAAGGCGTGGTGGACTCGGCCGATTTGCCACTGAACGTGAGCCGAGAGTTGCTGCAAGAAAGCCGCGACGTGAAAGCCATCCGCGAAGGCAACACACGCCGCGTGTTGGCCGTGCTGGAAGACTTGGCCAAACACGACAAAGCGCCCGTAGCAGGCGACGATGGCGTGGCTGATGCGACAACCGAAGGTGTCACTGACGTTCTTAGTGACGAAGATAAGGCCAAGCAAGGCAAGTACACCCAGTTCTATGCCGAGTTCGGCGCGGTGCTGAAAGAAGGCTTGGGCGAAGACTTTGCCAACAAAGACAAACTCGCCAAACTGCTGCGCTTTGCCAGCACCAGCACCGATGCCGTGAGCGTGTCGTTTGCCGACTACAAAGCACGCATGAAAGAAGGCCAAGAGGCCATTTACTACATCACCGCGGACACATTGGCCGCTGCGAAGAACAGCCCCCAACTCGAAGTGTTCCGCAAAAAAGGCATCGAGGTGCTGTTGATGACAGACCGCGTGGACGAGTGGGCGTTGAACTTTGTGCAAGAGTTTGATGGCACGCCGCTACAGTCTGTCGCCAAGGGCGCAGTTGACTTGGGCTCTTTGCAAGACGACGCTGAGAAGAAGGCTGCAGAAGATGCGGCGGAAGCTTTCAAACCTATATTGGCCAAACTCAAAGAAGCCTTGAAAGACAAAGCTGACGACGTGCGAGTGACCTCCCGCTTGGTGGATTCGCCCGCGTGTTTGGTGGTGAAAGACCACGGCATGTCCATGCAACTGGCCCGCATGCTCAAGCAAGCGGGTCAGCAAGCGCCTGAGATGAAACCCATCTTGGAAGTCAATGCTGAGCATGCCCTCGTCAAGAAGTTGAGCGCAGACGCCAACCCCAACTTCAACGACTTGGCGCACATTTTGTTTGACCAAGCCTTGTTGGCGGAAGGTGGGTTACCAGAGGACCCTGCCGCCTATGTGAAACGGGTGAACGCACTCTTGGTGTAAAACACAGTCCATGACACACATGGACACATCTCACCCCACATCTTTAGACGACTTGAAGGCCAACACGCAAGTGTTGGCCTTTGACATTTTTGGCACGGTCGTCGACTGGCATGGCAGTATCGTGCGCGAAGTGCGCATGCTTTATCCGTCGGTCGATGCCAATGCGTTTGCCCTGGCTTGGCGGGCGGGCTACCAGCCTGCGATGGCCCGCGTGCGTTCTGGCGAACTTGGTTGGACGCGCATTGACGAGCTGCACCGTTTGATTTTGGATAACTTGCTGCCGAGGTTTGGTCTAACGCATTTGAGTGAGGTTGAACGCGTGCACCTTAATCGTGTTTGGCATCGCTTAGACGCATGGCCAGACAGCGTGGCAGGGCTACTTCGCTTGAAAAGAAATTTCACCATTTGCAGTCTCTCCAATGGCAATATGGGCCTGCTCACCAACATGGCTAAGCGAGCGGGTTTGCCTTGGGATTGCATCTTGTCTGCTGAGGTGTTCCGCGCCTACAAGCCTGACCCGGCCACTTATCTAGGTGTGGCTCACACGTTCGATTTACAACCGCATCAAGTCATGCTCTGTGCTGCGCACCATGATGATTTAGAGGGCGCACGCGCTTGCGGTTTACGCACAGCCTACATTGAGCGCTCTCTAGAGTTTGGGGCATCTCAACCCAAAGATGTGTCACCTCAAGCAGGCAACGATTTGCATGCGCGCGACATTCACGCACTGGCTGATTTACTCGGCTGTTAAGCGTAAAGCGGCTCTTCTTGCATGGCTTCGCACTGCTCCACCAACATGTGCGTTTGACCCGCCCAATAGTCGCTGCTACCAAACCATGAAAAGTGCTGCACGAAGGCTGGATCGTCTTTACGACGTGCCAA
>CANCGU010000251.1 GCA_947377705.1 Comamonadaceae bacterium | reverse complement strand
CACCATCGGCCAACTTGCCATCGCGCATGTCGCGAAAGCGTGCGAGGTTTTCAGCGGGTGTGCGTGCGCGGAAAGGGCTGTTGACGCCGGGCTTAGAAAAGTCGCCACGGTTGACGCGCATTTCTTCTGGCGTTTGTTCGTCCACGTAGGCGTGGCCCGCTTCAATCAAGGCCTCGGCGGCGCGGTACATGAAGTCGAAGTAGTCGCTGGCTTGGTAGGCCTTGTCGTTGCCGGGTTGGCTCCAGCCAAAGCCCAGCCACTGCACCGCGTCGATGATGCTGTTGACGTATTCGGTGTCTTCTTTTTCTGGGTTGGTGTCGTCAAAGCGCAGGTGGCACACGCCGCCGTAGTCACGCGCGAGGCCGAAGTTGATGCAAATGCTTTTGGCGTGGCCCACATGCAAGTAGCCGTTGGGCTCGGGTGGGAAACGCGTGCGAATCTTGGCAGGGTCTGGCTCGCCCTTGGCGTGATGCGCTGCGTCCCCAGGGCTGCCCGCCCAGCGGCGGCTGGCGTAAGTGCCTTGGGCCAAATCGTTTTCGATGATTTGGCGCAAAAAGTTGCTGGGCTTGTGGTCTTGTTCTGTCGCGGGTTGGGCGGGTTTCGTCATGCCGTGATTTTAGGCGGGGCTAGGCCCAGTCTTGGGCCTTAGATGGCTTTTCGCAAATACGGCGCCGGGCTTCTTGTCACTGCTGGTTACTTGGTGAACGGGCTAGCGAAGCGCGTGTCAGTGTTGAGCGTATTGTCTGTGAGGGTTTGCAAGAAGGCCACGATGTCGGCTTGCTCTTGTTCTGTCATGGCAATACCGCCAACAGGCAAGCGATTGTCCCGTGCTGTGCCAGCTTTCACCCCCGACGCGTAATGGGTCAGCACTTGGTCGAGTGCGCTAAAGCGACCATCGTGCATAAAACGTCCTGAAAGGGCCACATTTTTGAGGGAGGGCGATTTGAAAATCACGGTCTCATTCGGGTCTAAGCCGTTACTTTTAGAGTTCGGGTCTAACGCGAATGTAGGTGGCTGATGGCAGCCTGCACAACCTTTGCCGCCATTGTTTGGGCCTCGCATGAACAAATCACGGCCGTTGTCTTCAGACGCGCTGAATCTATTCGCTACGGGGATGTTGGCGCCGGCCAGTGAACGGCCAAAATTTTGTGGGCTGTTGACATTCCCGTTGCTCGCGTAAACCACCGCATAGGCGCGGTCCCACTTGCTGTCGGCTGAGATCATGCTGCGCTGAAACTGAGCGAGTGCATTTTGAATTTTTGTTTCGGTGATCAAGCTGTCACCATACGCCCAAGCAAATAATTCTGGGTAATAGGGCAAGGCTTGCATCTTGGCTATGAGTGCAGTCAATCCCCCGTGTGTTGTGTCAAACCCCATTTCCGTGGCGTTTTGAATGGGGTCAGTGGCTTGGTCTTCTAGGCTGGTAGCACGTTTGTTCCAAAACATGCTGTTTCCTTGATAAAAAGCCACATTGCCCAATCGCATCGCATGTGCGGTGGTGACTCCGCCCGCAAAACCTGTGCTGAATTGGTTTTGATCGACAAAACCGTTGTTTTGTGTATGGCAAGAGGCGCAAGATTTGGTGTCGTTGAAACTCAGCCGTACGTCGTTGAACAACACCCGCCCAAGAGTGGCCCCTTTATCCGTCGTGGCGTTGGTGGTGACATTGCGTGTTGCTAGCAGAGTGGTGTCGTAATGCACGGGCAAATTAGGCGATGCGTAGTTGAGTGGTGCGCTCAAATTCAAGCTCAAATAGGTGGCGACCCCAGTAGCGGGGACCCCACTTGCACCGCCACCTCCACCGCCGCAACTGCTTAAGCCAATCGTCAGCAACATCCATATGCCATGCAAAAAAGACAGCTTGCGCTTGTTTAGCCATGTGTCCAATGGGGCGCTAAGCACATTTGCATGTGCGAGTTTTCTTTCGGTCATAAGATTTACATGAATTTATGAGTCATAAAGTATACGTATAAGATCTCTTTGGTTTTTAGGGCTTGGCTATATCGTGCTGCCCATTGCATCAAATACTAATCAGATCACCCGACCATCCACCACTTGAATGGTTTTGTCACAACGCGTGGCCAACTCAGGGTTGTGGGTCACAAACAGCACGGTGGTGCCTTGGTCGCGGCTGACGCGGCGCAGCAGGTCAAACACGGCGTCGGCGCTTTTGCTGTCCAAGTTGCCGGTGGGTTCATCGGCCAGCAGCAGGGCAGGGTTCATGGCCAGTGCGCGTGCCACCGCCACGCGTTGTTGCTGGCCACCCGACAGGCTGCCCGAGGGCTGGTTGGCAAAGGCGCTCAGGCCCACACTGGCTAGCAGTTCTGCAGCGCGGGCTTCGATGCTGGGGTTGGGGAAGCCCGAGGCGCCCAGCAACGGCATCATCACGTTTTCAAGCGCGGTGAAGGCGTTGAGCAAGTGGTGGTGTTGAAATACAAACCCAATCGCATGGCCGCGTAAGCGGGTCAGGGCCTTGTCATCCAGCCCTGTGGTTTCTTCGCCAGCGATGGCCAGTTGGCCACCTGTGGGGCGATCCAGCAAGCCGATGATGTTGAGCAAGGTGCTTTTGCCCGAGCCCGACGGACCCATCACAGCGCAAAACTCACCCCGAAACAAGCTGAAGTTGATGTGGTGCAGGATTTCAATCTCATTGGGCAGCCCCACGTTAAATGATTTGCAAACATCTTGCAGGTCCACCACCCGTGGTGCAGAGGTGGTTTTGGTGTTATCCACGAATGGCACTCACAGGGTCAAGTCGGGCGGCGCGCATGGCCGGGGCAAACGAGGCAATCAGCCCCGTGGCCGTGGCCAATAGCAAGGCCATGGCAAACATCAACGGCTCAAAGCTCACCGCAAACATCACCGTGCCATCGGGATTGCGTTGGGCTTGCTGCCAAACCACAAGCCCCGCCGAGCCCAACGCTGAGCCGGCTAACGCGCCCCCAAAACCGAGCAGCCCGCCTTGCAGCAAGAAGATGCGCAAGATTTGCTCGCGCGTGATGCCCATGGCGCGCAAGATGCCAATCTCACGCGATTTTTGAACCACCGACACCACCAGCACGCTGGCAATGCCAAACGCCACAGACAAACCGACAAACACGCGAATGGCGGTATTGGCGGTGGTTTGTGCACTGATGGCCGTGAAGAATTGTTCGTTGGTTTTGATCCAGCTGTCGGCCTCGACGCCGGTGAGTTGGGTGATGTGGTGCGCGACTAACTCGGCACCGTACACATCGTGCACGGTGACATCCAAGGTTGACACGCCGCCCGGAAGGCCTAGCAAACTTTGTGCGGATCGCAGCGCCATCATGGTGGTGCGTGCGTTGGCCGCTTTGTTGCCCAAGTCAAACACGCCGGTGATGGTCAGGGTGTTGGCGTGGCCGCTGGCCGAGGTGACGCGCAGTTTGTCGCCCACCGACACGCCTAGGTCGTTGGCCAGCTCGGTGCCGATCAAGATGTCGTTGATGGTGATGCGTGCGGTTCCACGCACGATTTTTTCTGGCATGGGCACGATGCGAAAGTACAGCTCAGGTTCAATTCCCACCACGGTGATGGCGCGGCTGGCATCCCCCCTGACCACCAAGGCTGAGCCATTGGCTGCAGGCGAGACCACGTTCACTTCGGGTAGCGCCTGTATTTGCGCTGCCACGCTTTGCCATTGGTCAATGCTTTTAAGCCGTTGCAGCGGCGGCTGCATGATGCTGCCTTCCACCGTCAATGGGTCGGCGTTGCGCAGCGCACGCGCCGTTTCTTTGGGCGGTAGCAATTGAATATGGGCTTGGCCTGTCAACACGCGCTTCACAAAGTTGGTTTGCAAGCCGCTGAGCAAGGCCGA
>CANCGU010000250.1 GCA_947377705.1 Comamonadaceae bacterium | reverse complement strand
TCACGCGCGCAAGTGCCTGACGATGTGACCGCCACCGTGTTGTTTTTGTTGTCGCGTGGCAGTGGCTACGTGACAGGACAAGTGTTGCCCGTCAATGGCGGGTTTGTGATGAATTGATTGTTGAGGAAAAAACCATGACTTCTACCCCTGCTGCCAACCAACCGATCTTCAATGAACGTGGATTGATGGATGCGCAAATTCCACCTGAAGCCGACATTCAACGCGCGCTGATGCAACCCACGGACAAAAACTTGGGTGACTGGCTCGAGTCACGCGTGGCGCGTTTTTCTACCCGCCGCTATGACTGGGACGCCCTCAAGTTTCAAACCCAAGTCGACGAACGTTATCGCCGCGCCCAAATGCGCTACATGGGCACCGGCGCCACCGGCGTTACCAGCGACAACAACACCGTGCCATCGGCTCACTTCACCTTTTCAACCATGGTGATTCCTGCCGGCGGCATTGGCCCATCGCACATCCACTACGACGTGGAAGAGGTGTTTTTTGTCTTGCGCGGCAAGATGAAAATCGTGATTGAGAAAGACGGCGAACGTTGGGAATCCATCCTGCACGAACGCGATTTGATTTCTGTGCCACCTGGCGTGTACCGTGAAGAAGTCAACATCACCGACGAAGACGCCTTGATGTGCGTCATGCTGGGCACCCCTAAGCCCATCACCCCAACCTACCCGCCAGAGCATCCTCTGTCCAAACTGAAGCGCTGATCACCTATGTCTGAGCACACCCTGCAAGAACGCTTGTCGCACTTTGCTTTGCAAGGTGTGCGCACGCCTGTGGGGTTTGTGCAGTTCAGGCAAGCCGGTCACACCACCGCGCACCGCACCTTGGTGCTACTGCACGGCATTGGTTCTGGCTCGGCCAGTTGGTTAGCACAATTAGAAGCCGCAGCGCTGACGCCCGATGACACCTGCGTGCTGGCTTGGGAAGCGCCCGGTTATGGCGAATCGCATGCCGTGACAACAGAACAACCCGTCGCCGCAGAGTACGCCCGCCATCTGTGGGCGTGGCTAGATGCCCTGCACATCACACACCCCATCACCTTGGCGGGGCACTCGTTGGGCGCGCTGATGGCGGCAAGCGCGGCCATCTCGCAACCCACCCGTGTCCAACAGTTGTTGGTGCTCTCCCCTGCCCAAGGTTATGGCGCATCGAGCGAAGAGGTTCGCAACCAAAAGCGAGATGACCGTTTGCATCAACTCAACACACTCGGCCCCGCAGGCATGGCCGCCAAACGCGGCAGTGCCATGTTGTCACCCAAGGCTTCTGAAGCACACATTGCCTTCATTCAGCAGGTGATGGCGCAGGTGCAAGTGCATGGCTACACGCAGGCCACCCATTTGTTGGCCCAAGGCGACCTGCTGGCTGATTTGAAACAGTGGACGGGCCCACTGACCATCGCCAGTGGCCGCGCAGACACCATCACCCCCATGGCCAACTGCCAAGCCTTGGCACATGCGTGCCATGTCGCTTGGCACGACTTAGGCGATGTGGGACACGCTTGCGCCCTAGAAGGTGCGTCCGCCGTCAATGCGTTGCTACAACTCCAAAACATCAGCAAGACCACCCCATGAGCGAAGCACAAGACGATAAATATATAGTGCCCGCTTTGCAGCGCGGCTTAGAGCTACTCGGACAATTCACCCGCCAAACACCCACCCTCACCGGCGCTGAATTAGCGCGCAATTTAAATTTGCCACGGGCCTCTGTGTTTCGAATTTTGCACACGCTCGAGCGATCAGGTTTTGTGGAACGACTCGGTGAGTCGGCCAGCTACAAACTTAGCATTGGGGTTTTACGGTTGGGTTTTGAGTACTTGTCGTCGATGGAGTTGACCGAACATGGTCGCCCCGTCGTCGACCAGCTGCGCGACATGTCGGGCTACTCTGCCCACTTGGTGGTGCGTGATGGGCGTGATGTGGTGTTTGTGGTCAAAGCCCCCGGACGCAGCGCGCTCTTTCACTCCATCCAAGTCGGCGCTCGATTGCCAGCGCATGCCACCGTGTTGGGACGTTTGTTGCTCTCTGATTTATCGATGGAAGAACTGTTTCAGCTGTACCCAGAAAAGCCATTGCCAAAGTACACCGACAAAACACCCACCACACTGAAACAACTCAAAACCTTGATCGATGCAGACCGAGCCGCAGGCTATGGTTTGAGTCAAGGTGGTTTTGAAACTGGTATCTCCACCATTGCAGCCCCGGTGTTCAACGACGAACAACATGTGGTCGCAGCCATCAGTATTACGGTGCCCGCTCAGCATGTGACACACGAACAAGCAGATCCGTTGGTTCAATTGGTTTGCGATGCAGCATCCCAACTGACAAAGCGCATCAGTCATCTCTAAAGAAATAAAAAATCACTATGTCCAAAGATCAAACGACAACCCAAATCACAGTCGGTGAACTCGCCGCTCGATTTTTAGAACAGTGCGGCGTTAAGGCCGCCTTCGGTGTGATCTCCATTCACAACATGCCCATCTTGGATGCCTTTCATCGTCGCCAACACATACGCTTTGTATCTGCGCGTGGTGAAGCCGGTGCTTGCAATATGGCTGACGCGTATGCGCGTGTCACCGGAAAACTAGGTGTCTGCGTCACCAGCACCGGCACTGGCGCAGGCAATGCCGCTGGGGCATTGATTGAAGCCATGACAGCGGGCACCCCCATGTTGCATTTGACAGGGCAAATTGAGTCCGACTATTTAGACCGTGACTTGGGTTACATCCACGAAGCCCCAGCGCAATTGGCCATGTTGTCGGCGGCAGGCAAAGCCGCGTTTCGCATTCGCAATGCAGAAACCGCCTTGGCCACGCTACGTGAAGCCACACGTCTGGCATTCACGCCGCCTTGTGGGCCCGTCAGCATTGAAATTCCGATTGATATCCAAGCCAAATTGCTACCCCTACCCGCCGACTTACAGCCCTTGCCTGTCAACCCGGTGCTGGCAGCACCGGCCGAAGTCAAGGCCTTGGCGCAATGCTTGCAATCTGCAAAACGTCCGCTCTTGTGGCTGGGTGGTGGCGCACGCGCGGCGGGTCCTGCCGTAGAACGGTTTGTCAAAATGGGCTGGGGCGTCGTGACCTCGGTGCAAGGCCGCGGTGTGTTGTCAGAGGCGCACCCTGCCAACTTGGGCTCGTACAACTTGCAAAAACCTGCTGAAGATTTGTACCAAACCTGCGATGCCATGCTGGTGGTGGGCTCGCGCTTACGCAGCAACGAAACATTGCGCTACAAACTCAAGCTTCCAAAAAATTTGTACCGCATTGATGCCAATGCTTTGGCCCACAACCGTGGCTACCAAAGCGATTACTTCGTGCAAGGCGATGCCTTGACCACACTCCATGCGCTGGCCGATCTGCTCGAAGGACACATGCAGGTTGATGCGTCACTCGTCAAAGATGTACAGCAAGCACACGCCCAAGCCGTGGACTTGGTCAACGCCACATTGGGACAGTACAGCAAATTAAAGAACACGTTGTCAGAACAAGTTGGCACAGATTTCTGGTGGGTGCGCGACATCACTTTGTCAAACAGCATGTGGGGTAACCGTGCGCCCATGCTCAACCACCCGCGCGCAGGCGTGCATGCCCTGGGCGGGGGCATTGGTCAAGGTTTGGCCATGGCGATTGGGACGTCCATCGCCGACCACGAACACCAACTCAAGCGCAAAACTGTGGCCTTGGTGGGCGATGGTGGCTTCATGCTCAACGTGGGCGAGCTGGCCTGTGCCGTGCAAGAAAAAGCCAACTTGGTGGTGTTGCTCATGAATGACAGCCGTTACGGCGTGATCAAAAACATCCAAGACGATTTGTATGGCAGCCGCCATTGCTATGTGGACTTGCACAACCCTGATTTCGCTCAGTTTTGCAGCAGCTT
>CANCGU010000249.1 GCA_947377705.1 Comamonadaceae bacterium | reverse complement strand
GGCTTGCGACATGCGCACGTCGTAGCGGGGTTCTTCAATCGCCATGGCCGACTCCATTCCTAAAAACCCGACCAGCACAGCGAGGAGGGTGTGTGTGTTCAAGCGCATGTTTGCAATTGCTCCAGCGTGACAAATTCAAGGGCTTTGGCGTGCGTGCATTCCAGCACCACAGGCGGGGCCACGCCGGCTTCAAAGGCTTCTTGCCAGCGGCGGGCACACAAGCACCAGCGGTCGCCGGCTTTGAGGCCCGCAAAGCGGTGTTCGGGGCGCGGGGTGATCAGGTCGTTGCCTCGTTGCAGTGAGAAATCTAAAAACGCTTGCGTGACTTTGGCACACACCACGTGACTGCCTTGGTCGTGTGCGTCGGTGTGGCAGCAGCCGTCTCGGTAGTAGCCCGTGAGTGGGTCGTAAGAGCAGGGCACCAGGGCAGTGCCCAAAACGTTGCGTGCTTCGCGGGTCATGGTCGGTCTTTCGTTCGGTCTATCTATGGTTGGATCTGTCGTTGAGCCTATTGCCAGAGTTCGCGGTAAGTGCGGTCTGCATCGTAGTCGTGGGCTTGCTTGTCTGGGTTGAAGCGCCTTGACCCTCTGGGGTCGGTGCCGCGACCGCTCAAATACAGCCAGTTGCCTTGGTTGTTGTAGACATCAAAGTCAATCAGCTGTGATTCAAACCAAGCGGCGCCAGCGCGCCAATCACAGCGCAAATCGTGAATCAAAAAGCTCGCCAAGTTTTGTCGCATGCGGTTGGACGAATAGCCCGTGGCGTTGAGTTCTCGCATGCCAGCGTCAATGAAGGCATGGCCGGTTTGCCCAGTGCGCCAGTGTTCAAAGCCACGTAGGTTGTGACCCTGTGTGGGCAACGGTGCATCTGACAGGCCGCGTTGCCCATACATGCGCTCACCGTATTTGAGATGCAGCCAACGAAAGTGGTCGCGCCAGAGCAATTCGAAGCCAATCCAATACGTGCTGTCGGTGGCCCCGTGTTGCGCCTCGAAGCTGCGAACGGCGGCCCACGCCTGACGCGCAGACAACGCGCCGGTGGCCAACCAAGGGGACCACTTGGTCGAGTAATCGGTACCCACCAGCCCGTTGCGTGTGGCCTTGTAGGTGTGTGGCAAATCACGGCTGCAGTACTGGGCCAAATGCGCGAGGGCTGCACGTTCACCCCCATGGAACTCGGGCTGTGACCAAGGGAAAGCCGAACGTGGGTCATTCAATATCGCGCTAGGGGCTGTTGCGTATTCAACGGCATGTTGCATCTCTCGCACCAAATCCAGGGTGGCTTGATCCGGTAGCGCAGGTAAACGTGTGACGGTTGCCAACGGCTGTGCAGGCGCACATGTTTGGCGCTCGACCGCACGTCGGAAACTAGAAAACGCGTCGGGCACTTCGTGCGGTTCAAACGGCAATGAGTCGGGCGCCATGAGGGTCGATTGCCACACGGTTTGCACGTCAAGACCACGCTGTTGCAAGGCTTGAATGTGTGCCTCTTCATACGGCGCTGCAATGTCTTCGCACACCAAGATGCTGGCGCCCAGGCGCGTCATCAACTCGGCCAACACCTCGCTAGGTTCGCCGGTGATATGCAGCAGTTGGCTGGTCAGCGCGGAGAGCTGTTCGGACACATCCTGCACGGCCATCGCAGTCCAGGCTAAGCGGTGCTCGCTGGTACGCACAAACCCCCAAGGGCTGCGCAGCTGCAGCGCGGTGTCGTGCACATACACCGGCAGTAGCCACGTGTGGTGTTGCTTGGCCAACGCAATGGCTTGTTGCAAGGCCGGGTTGTCATGCAGGCGCAGGTCGTTCCTGAACCAGAAAATCACGCCCGAGGTGGCTGTGTGTCGTGGCATTTTTTTGATTTTAGGTTTGATAAAACCAAACGCAGCGACATTGAAGGCTTGTGGCTTCAGTCGGTGACAACCGCGACTTAGTGTTAGTTTGAGCTTGCATCTTCGTCTCAGCTCGGCACTGCGTTTTCGCGCAGATCAATCCCCTCATGCGCGGCAATTTTTTCTAAAGCATTTTCAAATAATGAGCGTGCAGAGCCCGAGATTGAACGCAAGTAGGCATGCAAGTGTGCGTCTTCGGTATTGCGGTTCAAACACTCTTGGCTGTATTGCTCAAAGCTGGCGAGTTGCGCAATCAGCTCGGCCACATGGCGTGGGCATTCGCACAGCACATTGGTCGAAATACCTGCCACGCGGCTGAGGGTGGCGTCTGAATATTTGCGTGCCGCAATGACCGCGCCCTGTGTGCCAAACTCTTGCGCGCGGGCGGGGTCGACAAACAGCACCGATTGCAGCAACTCGGCCAACTCGATGTCCGAGATGGGTTCGCGCCGAACGATGAGGCCCGAAAACTTCATGGCTTGCACCACGGCCTCGGGTGCAAAGTTGTACACCACGATGGTTTGCGCAAATTGGTGTTTGGCAATCAGCGCCGCAATGTCGGCGTGCACTGTGGTTTGCAAGGTGTTGACCTTGACCAATAGAACCTGCGGACGTTGTGCCAATTCGGCGTTGGCTGCAGTAGCCAAGTCGATCAACGCGTCGGTGACTTTGATTTGGTTTTGCTTCAAGCCTGCTACAAAATTTTTTGACTCGACGCGGTTGGCCATGCTCAGGCCCACAACTGCCAGCGATACGGGCTGGCCCGGTGCCGACAAACTTTGAGGTGTGTTGTGCGGCAGGTTGCTCATGCGACGCAGTTGCTCAAGGTTGAGGTTGGCTATGGTGCTGATGGCATGGCCGTTTTGAGACAACTGTTTGAGCAACAAGGCCTTGGACACATCGTGGTCGGCAAACAGCCGCTGTTTGCCTTCGGTCTTGACGGGGCTGAACGCGCTGTAGCGGGTTTCCCAAATGCGCAAGGTAGACACGGGGATGCCCGTGGTCTTAGACACCGCACCAATGCGGTACAGGACGTTTGAGTGGAAGGTGCTGGTGTTCAAAACAATACTATTGAGTAGGGGTTGAGTAGATTATGTGTCGAAATATAGAGATATTCAAATAAAATTAACTTTTGCGTAGGTTAATGCGTCAAAATTCTACGCAACAGGAGTTTGAACCATGATTTCAAAAAAAACCATCAACGCCATCGAGGTCTGCGTGTACCTTGCGGGCCAACGTCACGCAGGCTACGTCACCACCACCGAGCTGTCACCAAAACTCGATTTGTCGATTTCCTATCTCGAGAACATCCTCAAACCCCTCAAAGCCCACGCCATCGTGAGCGCGATGAAAGGCCCGGGAGGCGGCTACATGATTCAGGGCGACACGTCGCTGATTTCCATTTGGGACATTGCCTCGGTGTTTGAATGCATGCTTGACGCTTCGTCCTCTGTGGATGCGGACATGGCTTCAGACATGTGTGATGACAAATCAACGCCCGCCAACTACGAGCTGGGCTTAGAGCAGATCGTCAAGGCCACACTTAGCAACTTCACGCTGGCCGATTTTGTGGACGAATCGCGTGACGAAAATGCCCGCTCGTTTGTGCAAACCATGGGCCGCTTCAAGTTCAAACCTATCGTGGCACCTCTCATGCCCAAGGCGCCCAACTCGGTATTTCAGCTTTCCATAATGATGGCCTGAAGATTTCCATTCACACGTTCACGCACATCATGCAGCTCAGTTCAAGTCAACGTCTTGCCAACTTGAGTCCGGGTGATGTGTCTGCGGTGATTCAAATGGCGTGGGAAGACCGCACCACGTTTGAGACCATTTACGAGCGCGTGGGCCTGAGTGAGTCTGAGGTAATTCGCCTCATGCGTGCCGAGCTCAACCACAGCTCATTTCGGCTCTGGCGCATGCGCATGAAGGGCCGGACCACCAAGCACCGCGCGCTGCGAAGCCCTGACATGAAGTTTGATGACCAGGCCATTGCCGACCACCGTCGCGCCAA
>CANCGU010000248.1 GCA_947377705.1 Comamonadaceae bacterium | reverse complement strand
TTGTTTGAACGCTTGCCAGGGTTCTTTTTGCTACGTGTCGCAACACCGCGCTCAAGACTGACGCGTTGGCCACGACCGCCTGTGCGCAGCACAGTGCCTGGCAGTGGAATTGGTTTTGGTGCGCGTTGGCGATCGGCTTCGGTGACGATTTTGTTTCCCATGAAATTTTCCAAGTAAAAAGTTACAGCCCCTAATTAGGCCACAGGTTCGATGTATTTTCGCACGTAACCGCCCATAATCTAGCGAAACAAGGTGATTTATGAACCCAAAAATCAGTGAATTGCTGGCGCGCATCCAACAAATGGAGCTGGAAATCGAGCAAGAGATGAAGCGCAAGCGCGCCGAGTTGAAGGCCGATTTTGAAGAAACTCGCGTGCGTTTTGAGCGCGAGGTGCTGGCGCAGCAACGCCGCTTCAAAACGGGCATCCTGCCGTACATGCTGTCAGCCAACCTGCTGAGCGTGTTGACAGCCCCCGTGATTTACTCGGTGCTGTTTCCTATGCTGCTGCTGGACCTTTTCATCACGGTCTACCAACACATTTGCTTTAGAGCCTATGGCATTCCCCGCGTCAAACGCAGCGACTACTTTGTGTACGACCGGGCGCATTTGGCTTATCTGAACCTGATTGAAAAAATTAACTGTGCCTACTGCTCGTATGGCAACGGCCTGATGGCCTATGGCCGCGAGGTGGTGGCGCGCACCGAACAGTATTGGTGCCCCATCAAGCATGCCCGCAAAATCATGGCGGCCCACCCCTACTACACCGGCTTTGTGGACTTTGGCGATGCTGAAAGCTACAAGCAAGAGCTAGAACGCCTGCGAACTCAGTTGGCTGAAATCAATCAAACAAACGAATAACACGCAAGCGCACATGCCCCACACCGACACTGACAAACGCCTGATGGATTTAGAAATCAAGGCAAGCTTCACCGAAGACTTGGTAGAGCAACTCAACCAAACCATCTTTCAACAGCAACAGCAAATTGAGGCTCTCATCCGTGAGGTTAGCCAGTTGCGCCAGCAAACGCCCGATGGTGGCAGCGGTGGTTTTCGCAGTCTGCGCGATGAGCTGCCGCCCCACTACTGATGGCATCACTGCCCCCATGCAAGAACTTTCTACGTTTGAACTGCGTGAGTTGGCGCTCTCAGCCTTGTACCGATTGAGTGCCTATGCCGTTATCCACCTGATTGATGACGCCGCCATGCTGTCCATCGTTTTCATCTGAATTTTCAAAGGAGACATCCATGTCAAAAACCGTCGATTACTACTTGGCACCACAAAGCCCTTGGACTTATTTGGGCCATCAGCGGTTGGTGAAAATCGCCAAAGCCGCAGGTGCCACGGTGCGTGTGATGCCCATGGATTTGGGTAAGGTGTTCCCCATTTCTGGCGGTTTGCCACTGGGCAAACGTGCGCCACAGCGTCAAGCCTACCGACTTGTGGAAATGGCGCGTTTCAGCCAAGCAGTCAACATGCCCTTGAATTTGCATCCCAAATTTTTTCCTGTCGCGGGCGACCCTGCAGCTAGGCTGATCATCGCTGTCGACATGCATCACGGAACAGATGCAGCTTTGCAGCTCACAGGTGCGGTGCTGTCTGCCGTGTGGCACGAAGAGGGTGACATTGCCGATGCTGCCACGTTAGCGGCCTTGCTGAGCGAACACCAACTTGATGCAGCGTGCTTGGCGCTGTCCAACACACCCGAAGTGCAATCCCGTTACGACAGCTACACCCAAAGCGCGATTGACGCACAAGTGTTTGGCGCCCCGACCTATGTGATAGACGGCGAGATGTTTTGGGGCCAAGACCGTTTGGACTTTGTGGCACAAAAGCTCAAGGGCTAATTCAAAGCCAAAAGCAGCACCCACAAACAATTCAGCCACCGGCATTGCACACAAGGTGCAATGGGTGGCTGAATGTCGTTAGGCCCACAGCAAAAGCCGTGGTGCGGCGTTAATTAACGAGGTGTGCGTGGCTTAGGGGCGCGTTTTTTAGCATCAAAACCGCCACCAAATGACTTACCACCGGCTGGACGGCCCGGCTTGTCAAACGGTGTGCGACCGGCTTCAAACGGCGCGCGTGGGCCGCGTGCTGGCGCACGATCATCGAAGCTGCGGGGTGCGCGGTCTTCAAAACTACGTGGGGCACCGAAGTTGCCGCGCGGTGCGCCTTGGCCTTCGCCAAAGTTGCCACGAGGAGCGCCTTGACGTGGCTCAAACGAGTTAGCACGACGATCATCAAAACGGTTGTTGTCTGGACGCGCTTCAAAGCGGTTTTCTGAGCGTGGCTCAAAACGACCTTGGCCGTTGCCTTCAAAGCGTCCACCACCGCCACCAAACTTGTTGCCGCCGCCGAAGCCGCCACGACCACCGCCGCCGCCAAACTTGCCACCGCCTTTGCGGTCGTAGTCACGGCCAGCGCCACCACGTTGCTCAACGCGTTGCGTGGGTTCCATGCCTGGGATCACTTCAGCCGTGAACTGTTGGCGTGTGTAGGCTTCGATGTCATAAATTTTGCGCTTGTCGCGGAACTCCGCCAACGTCACAGCCAAGCCATCACGGCCAGCACGACCCGTACGGCCAATGCGGTGGGTGTAATCCTCAGACTTCATGGGCAAGCCAAAGTTGAAGACGTGCGTGATGGTGGGCACGTCAATGCCGCGCGCAGCCACATCGGTCGCCACCAAGAACTGCACTTGACCTTGACGCAAAGCCATCAAACGGCGGTTGCGCAAGCCTTGGCTCAGCGCGCCGTGCAATGCCACGGCCGAGAAGCCTTCTTGTTGCAAGTCATTGGCCAAGCCGTCGCACTCAATTTGCGTGCTAGCGAAAACAATGGCTTGGTTGATGGTGGTGTCGCGCAAGAGGTGGTCCAACAAACGACGCTTGTGTTGCGCGTTGTCTGCCCAGTGCAGCACTTGACGAATGTTGTTGTGCTTTTCTTGAGGAGAATCAATTTGCACGCGTTGGGGTTGACGCATGACGCGTGTGGCCAACTGCTGAATGCGCGGCGCAAATGTGGCGCTGAACATCATGGTTTGCTTGCGGTCGATGGTGAGTTGGTTGATTTCAGCCAAATCATCGGCAAAACCCAAATCGAGCATACGGTCGGCTTCGTCCACCACCAAGAATTGAACTTTGTCCAACTTGATTTGCATGGAGCGTTGCAGGTCGAGCAAACGGCCAGGCGTGGCCACAACCAAGTCTGCATTTTGCAGCTTAGCAATTTGCAACTGGTAAGGCATGCCGCCCACGACGTTGGCCACGCGCAAACCACGGCAATGCTTGACCAAGTCGATGGCGTCGTGCGCCACCTGTTGTGCCAATTCGCGGGTTGGGCAAACGATCAAAGCGCCGGGGGTTGGGGCTTTGAAGTTGCGTTGGCTGGTGGGGTCTTTGCGCTTGGCGCGCTTAGGTGGCTCTTCGCCATTGGCTGCAGCATCTGCCACGAGTTTGTCCCAAGCGGCTTTGTCGGCAGCTTCAGCTTCAGCTTGTTGCTGAATCAGGGTGTGCAACACAGGCAGCAAGAAGGCAGCGGTTTTACCGCTACCGGTTTGGCTAGACACCATCAAGTCGATGAAGCCTGCTTTCGCATCTGCGTTGGCAGATGGCAAAGCCAAAGGAATAGTTTTGAGTTGAACGGTCGTTGGCTGTGTGTAGCCGAGGTCGGCGACAGCTTGTACCAGTTCAGGCGCCAAGCCCAGTTCGACGAAGCCGTTAGGCACGTCCGCTTGTTCTACTTCGGCGGTGTGAACGCCTTCGGTAGACACCGCGTCTTGAGCGGAAATAGAAGTAGTTTCGGCAGGCGCAAATTCGCCTGTCACATTCAAAGTGTCAGTCATGATTTTTTCTCGCACGCGAGCGCCGCAAGTTGTGCGACTGCTCCGTTCTAGGTTAAAAAACATCAACCATCAAACGGAACCTGCTCTGACCCGCTGAGGGGTTTATTCA
>CANCGU010000247.1 GCA_947377705.1 Comamonadaceae bacterium | reverse complement strand
CGGTACGCGTGTTGATCAACGACTTGGTGTGTGAGGGCTGTGGTGACTGCGGCGTGCAAAGCAACTGCATGAGCGTGGAGCCACTTGAGACCGAGTTGGGCCGCAAGCGCACCATCAACCAAAGTACGTGCAACAAAGACACCAGTTGCTTGAAAGGCTTCTGCCCCAGCTTTGTCACGGTGGAAGGTGGCAGCCTGAAAAGGAAAGCCAAGGGCGTGTCGCGCTTGGCTTTGCCCGAACTTGAATTGCCAGAACCCAAGCTGCCTGACATCACTCACGCGTGGGGCATGGTGGTGGCAGGTGTGGGCGGCACCGGTGTCATCACCATTGGTCAGTTGTTGGGCATGGCCGCGCACCTTGAAGGTAAGGGCGTTGTCACGCAAGACGCGGCAGGCCTCGCGCAAAAAGGCGGCGCTACTTGGAGTCATGTGCTGATTGCCGACCACCCAGATGAGATTCGCACCACGCGCGTCAGCTTGGCGGCGGCGGACTTGGTCATTGGCTGCGACCCCATCGTGGTGGCAGGCAAAGAAACGCTGCAACGCATGCGTGCGGGCCGCACCCATGTGGCGCTCAACGCGCACAGCGCACCCACGGCAGCCTTTGTCCGTAACGCCAACTGGCAAAACCCGGGGGAGGCATGCCTCGCCGAAATTGTGGAGACCGTGGGTGCCGACGGCGTGCGCATGTTTGATGCGGACCGCGTGGCCACCCAAGTGCTGGGCGACAGCATTTTTGTGAACCCCATGGTCTTGGGCTTTGCATGGCAAAACGGCTGGGTGCCGCTGGGCTTAGAAGCTCTGATGCGTGCCATCGAGCTCAACGACATGGCCGTGGCACAAAACAAAGCCGCGTTTGAATGGGGCCGTCATTGCGCCGTTCATTGGGATGTCGTGCAGGCCCTGCTCGCGCCCGAGCAAGTGGTGCAGTTCCACAAGCCTGAAGGTGTGGATGCGCTCATTGCCAAACGTGCGACCTTCCTCACCGATTACCAAAACGCGGCTTATGCCAACAGCTACCGCGCCTTGGTCGAACGCGTGCGACAGGCCGAAGCCCCGTTGCACAAAACCACACTCACCGAGGCGGTAGCGCGTAACCTGTTCAAACTCATGGCCTACAAGGATGAGTACGAAGTGGCACGCTTGCACACCGATGCCACTTTCTTGCAAAAGATAGAAGGCATGTTCGAAGGCCACTACACACTCAACTACCACTTGGCGCCACCGCTCATTGCCAAGACCAATGACAAAGGCGAGTTGCAAAAGCAAAAGTTTGGGCCGCTCATGCTCACGGGCTTCAAGGTGCTCAAACGCTTCAAGTGGCTCAGAGGCGGCGCTTTGGATGTGTTTGGCTACACCGAAGAACGCCGCACCGAGCGTGCCCTGATCCAGCAATACCGTACGAGTGTGGATGTGCTGGTGAGCCAGCTCAACGCCAGTAACCATGCGTTGGCGGTCGAGATCGCTCGAATTCCTGAACAAATCAAGGGATTTGGTCACGTCAAAGCCCGCCACTTGGCGGCTGCCCGTGAGAAGTGGAACAGCTTGAAAGCCCAGTGGTCGGCTCAGAACTGAGAAACGAAGCCAGCCGCATACAATCCGCGGTTGGCCTGCTAGGGCGTTTTGCACCTTGGCAGCAGTCCCTCAATTTGGAGTTTGACCGTGTTGATTTCTTCTGCTTTTGCCCAAACCGCTCCTGCCGCTGCTGCAGGCAATGACATCATGTCTTCACTCCAAGGCATGTTGCCTTTGGTGTTGATGTTTGTGGTGTTGTACTTCGTGATGATTCGCCCTCAAATGAAGCGTCAAAAAGAACACAAAGCCATGATCGAGGCCATCGCCAAAGGCGACGAAATCGCGACTGCTGGCGGCTTGCTCGGCAAGGTGACCAAGTTGGCTGAAGCCACCGTGACCATCGAAATCGCGACCGGTGTTGAAGTGCAATTGCAACGCCAAGCCGTGGTGCAAGTGCTGCCAAAAGGTACGCTCTAATTTAAGACGACGAAGCGATCATGAACCGTTACCCCCTTTGGAAGTACGCGATCATCGTGATCGCTTTGGTTGTTGGCAGCATTTACACCTTGCCTAATTTTTTTGGTGAAGCGCCTGCGGTGCAGGTGTCCGCCGCCAAATCGTCGGTCAAGGTTGATGTGGCGGTGCAAGAGCGTGTGCAGGCGGTGTTGTCCGCCGCCAACCTCACCCCCGATGCGGTGACGTTGGACAACGGCTCGCTCAAAGTGCGCTTTGGCAGCACAGACAACCAGCTCAAGGCCAAGGACGCGATACAGCATGCCTTGGTGCCCGACGCGAACGATGCCTCGTATGTGGTGGCTTTGAATTTGTTGGCTCGCTCACCCGCGTGGCTGACCTCGCTCAACGCAGCGCCCATGTATTTGGGTTTGGACTTGCGCGGCGGCGTGCACTTTATGTTGCAAGTGGACATGCCTGCGGCGTTGACCAAAAAAGCCGAATCTTTGGCGGGCGACATCCGTACTGGCTTGCGTGAAAAGAACGTGCGCCACAGCGGTATCAGCCGCAACAACCAAACCATCGAGATTCGTTTCCGCGACATGGAAACCCTCGACGCTGCACAACGCGTGATTCAAGACCAGTTCTTGGATTTGCAAACCACCAGTGCACCCGATGGTTCGGACTTCAAGCTCACCGCCGTGATCAACCCCGTGGCTGCCAAGCGCGTGCAAGAGCAAGCGATCAAGCAAAACATCACCACCCTGCATAACCGGATCAACGAGTTGGGAGTCGCCGAGCCTGTGATTCAACAGCAAGGCACCGATCGCATCGTGGTGCAACTGCCGGGCGTGCAAGACACGGCCAAGGCCAAAGACATTCTGGGTCGCACCGCCACGCTGGAAATTCGCATGGTGGACGACAGTGCCGAAGCCCGCAGTGCTGAGTTTGGCAACGGCCCTGTGCCCTTTGGTACCGAGCGCTTCATGGACCGCAATGGCCAAGCCGTGATTGTGAAAAAGCAAGTCATCTTGACGGGTGAAAACCTCACCGACGCGCAACCCGGCTTTGACACGCAAAACCAAGAAGCCGCCGTACACCTCACGCTCGATGCCAAAGGCGCACGCATCTTCAAAGACGTGACGCGTGAGAGCGTGGGCAAACGCATGGCCATTTTGTTGTTTGAAAAAGGCAAGGGCGAAGTTGTCACTGCGCCTGTGATTCGCAGCGAAATCGGCGGTGGCCGTGTGCAAATCTCGGGTCGCATGAGCACGGTGGAAGCCAACGACACCGCACTGTTGTTGCGCGCTGGCTCGCTGGCCGCGCCGATGGAAATCATCGAAGAACGCACCATTGGCCCCAGCCTCGGTGCTGAAAACATTGCCAAAGGTTTTAATTCTGTCACCTGGGGCTTCGTCGCGGTGACCGCCTTTATGTGTATCTATTACATGTTGTTTGGCGTGTTCTCCAGCGTGGCCTTGGCCGTGAACTTGTTGCTTTTGGTGGCCGTGCTGTCCATGTTGCAAGCCACGCTCACCTTGCCCGGCATGGCCGCGATGGCCTTGGTGCTAGGTATGGCGATTGACGCCAACGTGTTGATCAACGAGCGCGTTCGCGAAGAGTTGCGCAACGGTGCATCACCTCAGTCGGCTATTCACGCCGGTTACGACCGCGCGTGGGCCACCATCCTTGACTCCAACGTCACCACCCTGATTGCCGGCTTGGCCTTGTTGGCTTTTGGCTCTGGCCCTGTGCGTGGCTTTGCTGTGGTGCATTGCTTGGGCATTTTGACCAGCATGTTCTCGGCGGTGTTCTTCTCGCGCGGTTTGGTCAATGTTTGGTATGGCCGCCAAAAGAAATTACAAAGCGTGTCCATTGGCACGGTGTGGCGCGCCTGATCGCTGAGCGACAAGAAAGAGATTTGAGTCATGGAATTTTTCAAAATCCGTAAAGACATCCCGTTCATGAAGCATGCGGTGGCGTTCAACGCCATCTCGTTCATCACGTTCTTGGCGGCCGTGTTCTTCTTGTT
>CANCGU010000246.1 GCA_947377705.1 Comamonadaceae bacterium | reverse complement strand
CGAGATCAGACATCTGATCAAAGTCTTGTGCGCCTTTTTGGTGAATCCACCGGAACAGCTGCGTGGCGCGGAAGCGTTTCTCGCCCAAGCGCTCACAAAAAACGGCCAAACCGTCGAGATCAAAATCAAGCAGGTTGGCCGTCATTTTTTTGCTTAGGCGCGCTGTCTGGCAGCAACGCCCATTGCCTCTTAGTGACCGTAAACGTTCATACCGGCGAAGAAGAAGCCGATTTCAACAGCAGCGGTGTCTGGGCCGTCAGAACCGTGCACAGCGTTGGCGTCGATGCTGTCAGCGAAGTCAGCGCGGATGGTGCCGGGCGCTGCGTCTTTAGGATTGGTAGCACCCATCAGGTCACGGTTTTTCAAAATAGCGCCTTCGCCTTCGAGCACTTGGATCATGACAGGGCCAGAGACCATGAAGTCAACCAAATCTTTGAAGAAAGGACGTGCTTTGTGCACAGCATAAAACTGCTCGGCTTCGCCGCGTGACAGATGCGCCATGCGAGCGGCAATCACTTTCAAGCCAGCAGCTTCGAAGCGTGCATAAATTTGGCCAATGACGTTCTTAGCAACGGCGTCAGGCTTGATGATGGAGAGAGTACGTTCGGTCATTTGGAATTTCCCTGTTTTGACTGTGATTGAAACTTTTGTGCGCGATGTGCGTAGCCCGCTATTTTAACCGTTTCAAGGGATTTCCCTTGAACGCGTAAGCGTTTTTGGTGCATAAGAGGTCAGATTTAGCGACCGCCTCGGCCGCGATTACCCCCTGCACCGCCACTATTGCCGCCACCCGAGCGGCCGCCACCAAAGCTGCCCCCCGCAGAACCACCCCGTCGTGGTGCGGCACTCGAAGGGCGCGAGCCCCCAACCAAGCCGGCTTTGAAGGCTTTTTGGCCATCCTTTTTACGTTGACGTTCGATGGCATAGCTGTCCGCACCGATGTAACCGACCGAGGTTTGCATCGGATCTGGCTGCGGCGCACGCTCTGGCCCTTTGCCGCCACGGCGGCGCTCGGTACGCACCAAACGCTCAGGACCGCTACGTTCTTCAGGCGCACGCGGCGTAGAGGGGCGAGGACCAATGCTGTTGCCGCGACGGCGGCTGTTGGCGCGCTCGCTGCGATCGTGGCGCGAGGGGCCACTTTGCATCGGGGCTTCCGCGCCTGCGGCTTCCATCAAAGCACGAATGTCACGCTCGCCCAGCTCCACAACTGCACCACGCTTCAAACCGCGTGGGAGCACCATGGCACCGTAACGGATACGAATCAAGCGGCTTACGGCGTGGCCCACGGCTTCAAACATGCGGCGCACTTCGCGGTTGCGGCCTTCAGAAATGGTGACGCGGTACCAGCAGTTAGAGCCTTCGCCACCGCCCTCTTCAATCGAGCCAAATTGAGCAGGACCATCGTCCAATTGAATGCCAGTGATGAGTTGCTCTTTTTGGTCTTTGCTGAGCTTGCCCAATGAGCGCACCGCGTATTCGCGCTGCAAACCAAAGCGGGGGTGCATCAGTTGGTTGGCCAATTCGCCCGAGCTGGTGAACAGCAACAAGCCTTCGGTGTTCAAGTCCAAGCGACCCACGGACTGCCATTTGCCTTGGTACAAGCGTGGCAAGCGGCGAAACACGGTGGGACGGTTTTGTGGGTCATCGGTGGTCACCACTTCGCCCGCAGGCTTGTGGTAAGCGATGACGCGCGGTGGCGGCGGCGCAATGCGCACCTTGAGCTGACGGCCATTGACCTTGATTTGGTCACCAAACTGCACGCGCTGGCCCACATGGGCCACTTCATTGTTCACGGCCACATGGCCTTCGGCAATCAGGCGTTCCATCTCGATGCGTGAGCCCAAACCCGACTGGGCTAAGACTTTGTGCAATTTAGGCGATTCGGGTTGCGGTAACAGCACGCGCTTTTCTGGTGCAGCTTCGGCGCGGATCAGCTCCGCATCGAACTCTCCGGAAACCACGTCTTCAAAATCAAAAACAGTTTCGTCATCGTCCAAAAAATCGTCGTGTGGCTCGGTTGGCTGGCCACCCAGGTCGTGGTGTTTAGTGTTCATTCGGTGCATCGCCGGTTGGGGCGGGGTCTCTGGGTGAGGAAAGTTCAAAAATAGGCGCGTCTTCGCTGCTAGCAACGGAAGCTTCAAGCACAACGGCTTCGCTTTCGGTAGGCTCAAGACCCATGTCCAATTGCAATGAGGGGTCGTCTTCCCCCAAACGGGCAAAGGCATTGGCTTGCGCCTGAGCGCTGTCAAACACAGGCAATTGGTCGAGCGAAGCCAAGCCCAAATCGTCTAGAAACTGACGCGTGGTGGCGTACAAAGAAGGACGACCCACGGTTTCGCGGTGGCCAATGACCTCCACCCATCCACGGTCTTCAAGCTGCTTGAGCACCAGGGAGTTGATGGTCACGCCACGCACGTCTTCCATGTCGCCACGCGTCACAGGTTGGCGGTACGCAATGATGGCCAAGGTTTCCATCACGGCGCGTGAGTATTTAGGCGGTTTCTCAGGGTTCAAACGGTCCAAAAATTCGCGCATCTCTGGGCGGCTTTGGAAACGCCAACCTGTGGCGACTTGCACCAGTTCGACGCCGCGCTGCGCCCAATCAAGCTGCAGCTCTTCAAGCAAGGTGCGAATGGTGTCTGCACCCAAGGCATCTTGAAACAGGACGCGCAAATCGCGAATCTGAATCGGTTGGTGCGAACAAATCAGGGCGGTTTCAAGTACGCGCTTGGCATCCACGGTGTTCATCGTGAGAGTTCCGGGTCAAGGGTCGAGGAAATGGCCTACGAAAATTCATCTCGAGGCTGGTAAGGGCGATGCGGGGCATCGCCAAGGTCAGAGCCAAAGGGCTCACCGCTTTCACAAGCGTGAGCCCATATTGTAACGGAGCCGGCTTAAAACGCTGATTCGGGTAATTTCAGGCCCAAACCTGCGAGCAAGTGGACCATGTCCTCTGGCAAGGGGGCTTCAAATTTCAGAGGCTTGCCCGTGATGGGGTGTTCAAAGCTCAAGCGAAAAGCGTGCAAAGCTTGGCGGTCAATGCCCAAGGTCATCGGGCCTGCGTACAGCGAATCACCGACCAGCGGATGGCCAAAGTGCGCCATATGAACACGAATTTGATGCGTGCGCCCGGTGTGCAAAGTGCATTGCACCAAGCAGGCTTCCTCTTGGCTGCTCAAGCACTCAAACGTGGTGTGGGCTTCTTTGCCTGGCAAACGCTCCAAGTCCACCACGGCCATACGCAAACGGTTTCGGTAGTCGCGCCCAATGGCCGCCACAATGTCGCGAACAGGCGTGCCGCTCCACTTGCGGTAAGCCACGGCCAGGTATTCGCGGTGAACTTCGCGCTCCGCAATCATGACCACCAAAGCGTCCATCGCAAGGCGGGTGCGCGCCACGATCATCAAGCCACTGGTGTCTTTGTCCAAACGATGCACGATGCCAGCCCTGGGCAGCATCACCGCCTGCGGGTCCAAGGCCAACAGGCCATTGAGCAAGGTGCCGCTCCAATTGCCAGGCGCGGGGTGCACCACCAAACCTGCGGGCTTGAAAAGGACACGCAGATCGTTATCTTCGTAAATCACGTTGAGCGGAATATCTTCGGGTTTGAAGGCTTGGCTTTGCGGCGTAGGCTTCAAAATTAGCTGATACCGTTCGCCCATTCGAACCTTGGCCGAAGCCTTGGTCATCACACGGGCGGTCGGCACAACGCAGCTCACACAGCCCTCGCTGAGCAACTGCTGAGAAAAACTGCGCGAAAACTCGGGCAGCAACACAGCCAAAGCGCGGTCCAAGCGTTCGCCATGCAAATCGTGAGGGATGGCGAGTTCACGCGTTTCCACCTCGGGGCCATCGATCAGGTCGACATGCTCATCCAATAAAACATCCTCCTGAGTAGGCGCTGGAGAGGGTGGCTGAGCCGATAGAATGGATTTACTTTGCTTCAAGAGGTTGACCTGTGGTGTTACGACTCAAATTATCGACTGTGTGGATGGCCATTGGC
>CANCGU010000245.1 GCA_947377705.1 Comamonadaceae bacterium | reverse complement strand
CGTAAACCTATAACAAAGACAGAGTGAGCTGACCCTATGGAACTCAAACGCATCCTTGCCCGCGACATCCGCGCTGCCAACGAAAAGGCCGTGGCCCAATATGGCGCCGACGTGCTCGTCATCTCCAGCAGCCAAGTCAATGGTTTGACCGAGTTGATCGTGGCCGTCGATCTGGCGCCCATGACTGCCGAGGAAGCCGATCCATTTGTGAAAAATCAATTTGCCGCATCGGCCAAGCCCACAGGTAAATTTGATGTGTTGCTTGGACAAACCCTAGACCAAAACAAGCGTGATGCGCGTGAGCGTCAAGCCACCAAAGTGGCCAAGCCCATTGTGGAAATGGCCGCGAAATCGGCGGTGCAAAAGGCGAAGCCTGCTCTCAAAGCGGCAGTACAGCCGATGGATGCGTCTGCCAAGCAAGCCTCCGAAGAACATGACACCTTGCGGGGTCGTGAAATCGTGGCTTTGGTGCGTGAAGAACTCAACTCTTTGCGCCGTGAATTCAAACTGGGTCAACAAATGGCTGCCTGGCAACACGGTGGCATGGCCCTGCCTGCTGCCATTGCACCTTTGCGCGATGCCTTGAACGACGCCCCGATTCCTGTCGCCTTGCGCGCCTTGCTGATTGACAGCATCAAAGACCATGACAACATGGCCGATGCCATGGGGGCTTTGAACCGTCAGCTCAGTCACTCGGTCGAACAAGCGCAAGCCCATACACCCGTGTCAGGCATCCATGCCTTGGCGGGTCCGTCTGGTGCTGGCAAGTCGATGATGGTGGCACGCTTGGCGCAACACGCGGCACAACAGCACGGCAGCGAAAAAATCATGGTCATCAGCTTCCAAGACCAGCGTGCTGGCGCTTGGAATCAAACTCAACTGCTGTGTGCGCAGTCGGGTGTGGATTCATTCCGCGCCACCAATGCTGCCACTTTGAAACTCTTGCTGGATGAGCACACCGACCGTCAACTCATCCTGATTGACACCCCCGGCGTCCAAATGAACGAGCGCTTGGCCGAAATTCGTGCCATGAACTTGAATGTGCACTGCCATGCCGTGATTCCTGCGGATGCATCCGCTGCCAATATCCGTCGCGTGTTTGACAATGCCGACAACGTGTGGGCCTCGTTGATGCTGAGCAAGCTCGATGAATCCAACCAGCCTTGGGCTTTGTTGCAGTTCTTGACGGACAAGTCTGTGAACGTCTCGGTGGCCAGCCATGGAGACCGCACGGCGGACTTGGTGCAAGACGTGTCATTGACAGGTCTGGTGCAATGCGCCCTTGATAACTTGCCTCTGCCAGAAACCGAAGCGCAAGCAGAACAAAATGCACGCGATGCGGCAGTCAATGAAATCGCTGCTTCCAAACTGTCGCAAATCGCGGCCAAATTTAAAACCGAAACCACAGGCTTGACCCATGAGTAATCCACGCAAAACAGAAGTCATCGGCATTGCCAGCGGCAAGGGCGGCGTCGGTAAAACCACCACCTCGATCAACTTGGCGGTGGCACTCACGCAGTTGGGCCACAGTGTCATGTTGTTTGATGCCGACCTGGGTTTGGCCAATGCACAAATTGCGCTTGGCGCACGCGCCGAATACAACTTGGGGCACTTCTTGGCAGGGCAAAAAACGCTGCAAGAAATTCTCATCACCACCCGCCAAGGGGTGAAACTTATTCCAGGTGCCTCTGGCATGCAAGAACTCGCCGGTTTGAGCGACATCCAAGCTGCCAGCATCGTGCAGTCGTTCGGCGTCTTGGCAGATGATGTGGACTATTTGATTGTTGACGTGGCAGCTGGTATTTCGCCTTCAGTGCTGGCATTTTTGGCGGCATGCCAACGTCGCTTCATCGTGGTGAAGGACGATCCATCTTCGATTGCAGATGCCTACGGCACGATCAAAATCTTGTGCAAAGAGATGGAATTAGACGAAATCTATTTGTTACCCAATATGGTTAAAAGCCAGTCGGAAGGCTGGAAACTTTATAAAAAGCTCAACGACGTCTGTGTGCGCTTCCTGGGCGAGTCGGTGCATTACCTCACCTCGATCGAAGACGACGAAATGGTGCTACGTGCCCTCAAAAAATACCAATCGGTGATGGAACTCGCCCCTGGTACAGCCGCCGCTCGTGATTACATGCGCTTAGCCGAGGCATGCACCCACTTGCGCCCCATCGACCACCCCTCCGGTAGTCTGCAATTCTTCATGGAGCGACTGATGCAAAACAGTTCGTCTGCCACATGAAAACACGCTCACCCGTACAAATGTACGAATCCTGCAAGCCCAAAGGCGAGGATTTGGTCATGGCCCATTTGGGCCTGGTCAAACGCGTCGCTTTGCACTTGAAGGCACGTATTCCCGCGTTCATGGAACTCGACGAACTGATTCAAGTGGGCATGATTGGCTTGCTGGAAGCTTCTCGGGCCTTTGACCCTGTCAAAGGCATTGAGTTTGAAAATTTCGCGCACAGCCGTGTGCGCGGTGCCATGCTTGATGAAGTGCGTCGCTTGTCGTTCTTACCCCGTTCGGCCGTGGCGTTCAACAAAGAACACAACACCACTGTCCATGCTTTGGCTGCTGAGTTGGGTCGTACGCCCACACAGGCTGAAATTGCCGAGTACATGGGCAAAGATTTGGAAGAATTTCACAGAGAGCGTGGCAAAGCAAAGCGGTTCGAAACGTATTCGATGGAAGTGGTCACCGAAGAGGTGATGACGATTGCAGACGACAGTTCTCAGCAACCCGAAGTGATTGTGGAAGAAGCGCAATTCATGGATGCTGTCACAGACGCCATCGCCCAATTGCCTGAACGTGAACAACTGGTCATGCAGCTCTACTACGTCGAAGAGTTCAACCTCAAGGAAATTGGTGAAACGCTGGGCGTGAGTGAGTCTCGCGTGAGTCAAATTCTGTCCTCCGTGGTCAAAAAACTACGCGGTACTTTGAAAGTGGACAACGCGTCTGAAACTGAGAAAGTTGAGACAAGGAGACGCGCATGAGCAATTTCATGATGAACATGATCTCGTGGATCCTGTTGCTTTTGGTCATCTTGACGCTGTACCTCATCGACAAGATCAACCACTTGGCCAAGATGTACGAAGCACCTCAGCCAGAAACACCGTCACTGCCCGATTTCGGATCTGAAATTCCGAGTGACCTGTTGTTCTCTGGTTTGGAGGGGAAAAAGCTTTGGGATGCCATGAATGGCAAGCAAGTCGAGGGTTTTGATGCCACCTTGATCGAGGCTTTGCGTCCCCATTACGAACCGATTCTGCGCGAGCACATCACCGCCAGTTTCAAGGACGGTATTGAAGATGCGTTGGGGGGTACAGAAAACCACATGCCGAGCTCGACGCGCAAAATTTCAACCGCGCGCGGCCATATCCAATCTTGGTTACCGCCGCAGCATTTAGGAAGCGTTTATCGCTCGGCTCTGGAGTTTGCCGGCAGTTATTGCCAAAACCCTGACCCAGAAGTGTTGCTGCGCTTGAAACAAACGGTAGACAGCGTGGTAGACATGCTCTACCAACGTGTTGGCATTACCAATGAAGTGCCGTTTTCAGAATTCTTGTTTGAAGAGGTGCCAGTCCCTCAAACCGAAGCAACCCATGAAGACGCCATGCTGGCATTGACGGATGCCTCGGGCTCGTCAGAACTGTTGGGCGATGGTCTCCTAGAAAGCAGCGATGTTCGAGAGCCGACGCCAGAAGATTTGGCGCAAGGCTTAGAGCATGTGCAAGCCTATGAAGACCAGCAGCGGCAAGAAGTTGCCGCTGAGACGGTCGAAGCCGTGATGCACCCAGAGGCGCTGACGCAGGTCGATCCAGCTTCCTTAGAAGCCAAGCCTGTTTGATCGTTTGTTTGTACAGATGTTGCTCAAGTTTGCAAAGCCTCTTCCGATACTGTCTGTGTAAGCGAAGACATACACAGGAGTTAATCAAATGCGAGCCAATTCACGAGCCATTCAAAGTTACGGCGATGTCAAAGTCAGCAGCGGTGTTGCCAC
>CANCGU010000244.1 GCA_947377705.1 Comamonadaceae bacterium | reverse complement strand
TTTGTGCTGATCGCCACCGCGTGTTGGTCTTGGTACAGCTGGTTGCTATCGCGCACACAAGAACCCGCTGAGGCACGCAGCAACTGGGCTAACTTTCTGATGGCCCAAATGGTGTTTGGCTTGTTTTGGTCGGGCGCGTTCAGCGCGGCAGAGTGGACGGGGGCGACAGGCATAGCGGATGTCCAGATCCACTGGGGTTGGCCCTTGGTGGCTGCGCTGATTTATGTGGCCGTGGGCCCGGCCCTCTTGGCTTATCGTTGCTGGGGCTTGGGCGTGCAACGCGTGGGGCCCAACATCGCAGGCTTCTTTGTGAACCTGATTCCCGTGTTCACCGCCAGGTTGTCAGCCCTGGTGTTGGGCGACATGCCGCAGGCGTATCACGCTGCGGCGTTTGCGCTCATCATCGGCGGCATTGTGGTGTCGTCGCGCAAGTAACAGACTTATTTACCCAGATGAGCCGCACACTCCCTCAACCGTTTGCGGGCCGCACCCAAGTTGGCGATTCGGTTGGTGCTGTCTAGGCACGCAGTGTCATGCGTGATGGTGAGCTTGCCGTTTGGTTCTTGCTTCAAACGCAAAAGCACGGTGGTTAAAAATTGATCAGGCTCATTGCGTGGGTCTGGAAACCATGCACTGTCGATGTAGCCAAGCGTGACCAAAAAAGCATCAGGCACTTCTGGTGGTGCGGTCATGGCTTTGACGTCAAAACAAAACGGCTTGCCTTTGATGAGCTGTGTATCGCGTCCAATGTCAACACGCCCAACACCTGCAATTTCGTTTGACTCGTTGAGCATGAAGATGTGGCATTTTTTACCTCGCCAATTGATTGAATCGCATGATGGACCTTTCCAATCGAGGCTATTGCCTTGGGTGGGGTAGTCTTTGCAATCGGGAACCTTCTTAAACTCATTCGTGCCAAACCGTTTGACCCACAGTTCAAATATGTCCAAAGCGTCTTTGGCTTTGATGTCTGGCAACGCGCCCTTGGCATCTGTTTTGATGCGCATCAACTCCTCGCCCAGCGACACCACTTTGCATTCCAACCCTTCGATGGCTTCACCAATAAAGTCGAACAACCGAAACTTGATAACGCCCACGTCGCGGGGTTTAGGGATGCGAAGACGTTGACCGATATAAATTCGATCTGCGTTGGTGATTTGGTTGTATTCGGCAAGTTCTTGATAAGTGATGCCGTGTCGCGTTGCGATTTTTCTTAATGTGTCGCCTGCTTTAGCAATGGCAATTTCATCTTGATTACTTGTAGCCATTACGCCTCCTCTGAATCATGCTCTGTACCGCAATCGCAGCAACCGTCACTTCCATCGCCTTGTTCATGGTCATTCATTTCCCAGCCACCATCCCCCACAAAGGCCACCACGGTTTGCGCTTCATCAGCATGAATGGTTTGCGTTTTTTGTGAATCGTTGACTGACGATGCGCCTAAAAATGTGACCGAATCTCCCGCTTCGACATACACATCAGCCCTAGCTCCTGCAAAGCTAAATGCTGAGTTTTCAGATAGGTTTAATTGAGTACTGAAATCTTTAACGTCTGTGGGAATAGGCAACTTAGGCATAGCCACCGCAGCTGCACTAGAAGGCGTAAACGTTTGATGCTCAGCTGCATACACATGGTCGTAGCCAGGCGTCACCCACTTCACACCTTCGGGGGTGATGGTGACTTCGGTAGGGCCGCTTTGCAAACGTATGCCTTTGGCTGCAGTGGCTTTAATCCAATCACCCGTGCTCATGATTTCAATCACCCGTTTGGCAATCAACTCCATGTCGTTGTCCTGCGCCTGTAGTTGCACCTTGCCCTTGGCACTGAAGATGCGTATGCCTTGCTGTGCAAACAATCTCAGGTGTTCTTTGACACTCGCGAGCAAACTCCTGCCCGTGCTGATGCTGGTGTGTCCCCCGCTGGTGATGGCATGGTGCAGCCCACTGTGCTGGTGCGTGGTTTGAGGTGTGGTGCTTTGTATCCCCGCTGGGCTGGCTAGCACTAAGTGCGGCTCTGCCAACTCAGAGAACTTGCCTTCTTCGCCTTTCCCTTTGCTTTTTGCAGCTCCTGCGCTCTCACCCTTGATCGCCTCGTTCTGCGCCTTGAGTTGCCTAGCCACCTCGTCTTGGTCATCCGCCTCTTGCGCTTGATGGTCTTTGGCGAGGCTGGCTAGGGTCTCGTGTTGGTCTCTGGCTTGGGTGAGGCGGCTCACGGTCTCGCCCATGTCCAGCATGTGCGCTTGGGCTTTGTTTCTGCCCTCGGTGCTGATGAGCAAACCGTCTTTGGCGCGAATCGCACCGTGGTTGTCTGTGCGCAGCTCAAACCCTTCACCCCTGGCGTCTTTGCGGCCTTGGTTGTCTTCAATCCTGCTGATGTGGCCCAAGCTGAGTTGGCTGTGGGCGTGGTCGCTTTTGAGCTGAGCTTGTATCTTGGCTTCGGTGTCGTCCAAGATGAGGTGGTTGCTTCTGCCTGCGGCTGCGTTGCCACCACTGGGGGTGAGTTCTCGGCTTCTAAACCCACTCAAGGCTTGGCTGGAGGGCAATGCCCAAGGGGGCATGTTGAGCTGGTTGTACACACGGCCTGTGCAGATGGGGGCGTCTGGGTCTCCGCCTAAGAAGTTCACAATGACTTCTTGGCCCACGCGTGGCACGTGCATGGCCCCTAGCTGGTTACCCGCCCATGCGCTACTGACGCGTACCCAGCACGAGCTGTTTTGGTTCTTCTGGCCATAGCGGTCCCAATGGAACTGCACTTTGATGCGCCCTAGTGTGTCGGTGTAGAGGTTGCTCTCTGCCGTGTCCGCACTGGGGCCACACACCACAGCGGTCTCAGGGCCGTGGGTGCGGGGGCGTTCTTTGGTAAACGCAGGACGCAAGGCCTCTGTGCTGGGTTGCACATCGAATTTGGTTTGTACGCGCCATTGGCCGCTTAGGCGCTGGGCGTCGCTCAGGGCTTTGATGTTGAGTGCTTGCACCGAGCTGATGATGTTTTGCATTATTTGTTGTGCAGCATTGTTGCTACCGTCACGCTGGGTGTCTTCGCTGACGTTTTCAATCAAGAAGCGCGTGCCCAGGGTGATGTACTCCATGTTGGCCGCCTTCTGCGGATGCTCACTGAGTTTGAAGGTGTGACCCGCTTGAATTCCCCGCACATGGCCCACGCCACTGGCGCGTAACCCATCTTGGCGCAGGGCCTGCATGCGCAGACGGGCCAAGAGTTTGCCTTGATCTTCAGTTTCATTGGCCAGCTTGCTCGCTCCCGCATTGGGTTGGGCGTAGCGGGTTTGGTGCCACTGGTACACCTCTTGGGTGTTGTGGCCCGTGTCTCGGGGGGCTTTGTGCTCTGACGCTAAATCGGTTTTGGGGCGGGTGTAGTCATACTCCACGCTCGCAAAACGGGCGCTGACCATTTGTTCTGCGGGGCTGAAGGCATGGATGTATTCACGGTCTAGCTTGTGACCCAGTGGATAGAACGGGTAATCTTGTGCGGGTTTGAATGCGCCGTTGTGGTCTGACAAGACCAAGCGGTGCGCACCCCCTGAGTGCTCAAAATGGTAGTTAATGCCCCAGGTTTGCATGAGGCGGGTGACAAATTCAAAATCGCTCTCGTTGTATTGCACGCAGTAGTCGCGCACGGGGTAACTCTCGATGAGCCTGCGCTCGACGGCAAAGGGGTAGTCAGACAGCACCGCATTGATGACATCAACGGGGGTTTGGTCTTGAAATACTTTGCAGTCACTGGTGAGGGTGGCTACATACAGCCACGGGCGTAGGGTCAACTCGTACAGTGCATGGCGGCTGTCTTCGCCCAAAAACCTCGCTTGAGTGATGAGGCCTGAGATTTCTCGCACGCCAGCGCCCTGGTTGCTCATGCCAGCAAGACCGGCCAAGCCCGCCACAAACGAGCCGTGGCCTTCAAGCTCGATTTGGCAGCACAGCTCATGACCCACCAAGTCTTGCAGCGCATAGTTGGCTGCAGCACCACCCACGAAGTTCAATGCATCGGGGGTT
>CANCGU010000243.1 GCA_947377705.1 Comamonadaceae bacterium | reverse complement strand
GTTGAAGGACATGCAAGACACCCCCACATGGATGGCTGGCCAAGCCAAGTTTGTGGCTGTCTATCCACAGGCCTTCTGGCGCGACGCCGGCTTGTCGGGAGATGGCATGAGCCACCGTGGTCCAATGTCAGAGATCCATGATGCCTCGGATGCGTCGGGTCAAGTGGCGGCGTTGTTCGGCTTTGTCGGGGCTTCGCCCAGCTACCGCATCGGCATTGGCCGCGAGGCGTTGATGCAGCAATCACTGGCCCAGCTGGTGCGCATGTTTGGGCCTCAAGCGGCCAATCCCCTGTGGCATTCGGTGCAGGATTGGGCGCAAGAGCCACTGACGGCCGCCAAGGCCGATCTGAACCCTCTGGCCTACCACCCGCTCTACCAACTTGCCGAAGTTTCACCTGACTGGACGTCGCGTGTCTGGTTGGCCGGGACCGAGCGCTCACCCAACTTTGGGGGGTATCTCGAAGGGGCGCTGGAGGCCGCCGAGTTGGCTGTCGCAGGCTTGCTGGACAGCTTGCGAACGCCAGCGCAGCCATCCCAAGGCTTGATCAACGAAGTGGAGTGACACCTGATGAGACTACATGCAGACATGAAACAAAAAGCAGTGGTGCACGCCGCGCAACAAACTTGGATCACTTCTCCCATGCCGGGGGTGGAGCGACGCTTGTTGCATCGCGTGGGTACCGAGGTGGCGCAGGCGACCACCCTCGTGCGTTACGCACCCGGCAGCCACTTCAGCGCCCACACGCACACCGGAGGCGAAGAGTTCTTGGTGCTGGAGGGGGTGTTTCAAGACGAGCACGGGGATTACCCCGCGGGCACTTACATTCGCAACCCACCGCAGAGTCGCCACACACCGGCCTCGGCCTTGGGCTGCACAATTTTTGTCAAACTCTGGCAATTCGACCCGGTGGACCGCACCCACGTCATCGTGCAGACCGAGAAGATGGCGCGCGTTTCTGACGCCCATCGGCCAGGGGTGGACGTGTCACCGCTTTACAAGGACGCGCGTGAAGATGTTCGCATCGAGGAATGGGCAGCCAACACCCGCATTGCGCTAGAACTGCCTCAAGGTGGGGAGTTTTTAGTGCTGCAAGGCGGCTTTGCCGACGGCGACGAGGCCTTTGCCACCCATTCTTGGTTGCGCTTGCCCAGTGGCAGCCGTTTAAAAGTGCAAACCGGTGAACAAGGCGCCAAGGTTTGGGCTAAGTTGCATCATTTGGACGCGATGCCACCGCCGCCCGCCTTCATGGGGCCATCGTTGCGTTTGACGTTCAATCCACTGACAGCACAGTTGCAAAGCTGTGCGGCACAAGACCGTGCCGCAGGTTTGCTGAACGGACACATCGAATTCAGCCACGCGCAAATGGCAGCGCTGTTTTTCCAAAATGGGGCCTTGAATGCGGCCGCTTTGGAGCGCGCCATTGAGTGGGCGGAGGACCGCATTCAAGCAGCCAAAATGCATCTTCCTGCGGGCGCGCAGCTGTACACCAGCGAAGCCGATTTGCGTACGTTGGCCAGTGTCAGCGGCGTGACGCAGGGCTCACCTCAGGTGCTGCATGTGGACGCGGTGGAGCAAACCTTCAGCCGTTTGGTGATGCAGTCGATGGGGCAAGCAGCGTTGCAAGAGGCACTGCCCGCCAGCGCGCAGTTTTTTGCCACCGTGGTGTTCGTGCGTGAGTTGATGCACCACTTGCATTTTTCGCAGATCCACATCTTGGATGACGCGGAGATGGCCAAGCTGTGTGCTTAGCTTGGCAAGCCTAAACGCTCCCACACCCGAATCGCCGCATACGCGTCATTGGCGGCGTAGACCAGTTGGGCTTCGCTCAACTGAGCGTTGGCCCAGTTGCTGGTGGCGGCTTTCTTGGACTTTTGGAAACGCTGGTTGAACAGCACGGCCACAGCCCCTTTGACGCCCATGTCCTTGCGGTAACCGCGTTCGCGAAACACGGCGTTGAGCTCTAGGATGCCCGCAGGCGCCACGCCCAGTTTGTGGATGATGCGTTTGCGGTCATCGCCCAGCCCAAAACCTGCTTTGACAATGCCGCCTAGCGCCAGCAACTCGGCTGCCACCGCGCGACATTCGGGCTCATGCAACTGAAATACCCAAGCCCGCTCGGTGGTGGAGAGTTGCAACACATGCGGCCCATCAGAGAGTTCGCCAACCCGGAACGTGGGCTTGGATTCGGTATCAAAACCCCAAGCCTGGGCACGCACCAACTGGTCGTAAGCTTGCCCTGCTTGCGCATGCGTATTCACCAACGTGATGCGCGCCAACCCCAGCCGTTCAAATGGCGGGAGCAGGGCGATGGCTTCTTTGTCGGGTGTGTCGCGGTGCGTTTGCATGGTGTGTTCCGTGGCTACCTCAGGGCTTGAGGGGGTCAATGTTTGGGTTTGCGTGAGGTTTTTTTCTTTTTTTCTATCGCCTCTTTGCGCACGGCTCGCTCGGCATCGGCCTGTTTGCCCTCAGTCAGCCAGGCTGCAAATTGCTCTGGCGTTTCTAGTGTGACGCGGCCCAACGCAGCGGATCGAAAATCATGAATCACCAGGTGCGCGGCTTTGGTGGTATTGATGCGCCCACCGCTTTGCACCGCACCGCGTTTGCGGCCAATGGCTTCCAACATTTCTTCGTCGGTGTGGCTGGCTACGTCGTCGATGTTATAGCGCTGGTGCAGCACTTCTGGGTAGTGTGGAATGAGGTAGTTGAGCAGTTCTAGCGCCACGGTTTCTTCGTCAAATGCGTTCACGCCAATGGCACCGCTGGCAGCCAAGTTAAAGCCACTTTGCTCAACGATGATGCGCGGCCACAGCACGCCGGGGGTGTCGTACAAATAAAAGTCATCGGCCAGCGCGATGCGCTGCTCTATCTTGGTCACACCGGCTTCGTCGCCCGTCTTGGTGGCACGCTTGCCTTTGAGGGTGTTGATCAGGGTGGATTTGCCCACGTTGGGAATGCCACAAATCAGCACGCGCATGGGCTTGGCCATGCCGCCCCGGTTGGGCGCGAGTTGTTGGCAAGCGTCGATCAGCGCTTTGGCCGGGGACGTCATGCTGGTGTCGAGGCCAATCGCACGCACGCCGGGCATGGCGTTGTAGTGTGCCAGCCACAGCTCGGTGCGTTTGGGGTCGGCCAAGTCTTGTTTGCTCAGCACTTTGAGTGCAGGCTTGCCCTTGATCAGCTCGGCCAACATGGGGTTGGCGCTTGAGCCGGGCAAGCGGGCGTCGAGCATTTCGATGACGACGTCAATCTCTTTGATGCGCTCCCCAATCGCCTTGCGCGTGAGGTGCATGTGTCCGGGGAACCATTGAATCGCCATAAAAGAGCCGCTTGCTGACCGAGGTGTGAAAGGGTGTGATTGTCGGTCACGAAGGGTGGGTGAGTTGCTGCAGCCGCACATGCACTGCGTCCGTCAAATCCACAGGCCGTTGTTGCTTGGCCAAAAGGTATCGCGTGGTGTAAATGTCCAAGTAGGCATTGAGGGTGTCTGCGGCGCGTGCTTCGCTGGCAAGGTCTAGGCACATGGCGCCGACTTCGGCGGTGCAAAAGTGTGCCTCACTTTGGGCTCGGCGCAGTTTGTAGCGGGAGAGTTGTTCAGGGTGCAGGCTGAGGATGGGAAAGTTTTGCAAGTAAGGGCTTTTGCGAAACATCTTGCGCGCTTCGTCCCAAGTGCCGTCGAGCAGGATGAACAAAGGGCGCTTCGCTGCATCGCGCTGCACTTCATGCACCACACGTTCGGCGTCGGCAAACTCAGCAGGGAACACCACATAGGGCTGCCATTGCGAGTCAGTCAGCAGCGCCAGCAAAGCGGGATCAACCTCGGTGCGTGCCCAGCCAAAGGCGAAGGTGTCCGTCACCACATCGGCAATGAGCCAACCCGTGTTGCTAGGCTTGAGCGGCTCAATGTCGGCCATCAGCAAACACATGCCCGAGCGGGTGGGCACCACGGGTCGCAGGTCGCACATGCAGTGGCTGGGGACCAAGCGGCAGCCCATGCAGCGTTCACCTTTGGG
>CANCGU010000242.1 GCA_947377705.1 Comamonadaceae bacterium | reverse complement strand
TGTTGCAGCGACATTCGGATGCGTAGCAGACGAGGAGCAAAACACACCGCCCCAGCCCGCCCCTTCACTGACAACTGCAACTGCGACGGCAAGCCGACAACAAGCACAAGCTACCATCCATGCACACAACCACAAAGACTTGAGACATCTGCATGAGTGATACCCAGTTTGACTACATCATCGTCGGCGCAGGCACTGCCGGCTGCTTGTTGGCCAACCGTCTCAGCGCCAACGCCAGCAAACGCGTGCTGCTCATCGAAGCCGGCCGCAAAGACGATTACCACTGGATTCACATCCCCGTCGGCTACCTGCATTGCATTGGCAACCCACGCACCGATTGGCTCTACAACACCGCACCCGATGCGGGGCTAAACGGCCGCAGCTTGCGCTACCCACGCGGCAAGGTGTTGGGTGGTTGTTCCAGCATCAACGGCATGATTTACATGCGCGGCCAAGCGCGTGACTACGACCAATGGGCCGACATCACCGGTGACGCCCGCTGGCGCTGGGACAACGCACTGCCCTACTTCAAACTCCACGAAGACCACCATGCAGGCGCGAACGCGCTGCATGGGGCCAAAGGCGAACGCAGCGACGTGCTGTTGGCCGACACCACGGTGTACGGCGAAACCTTGCGCCACCACATTGCAGGTGGCGAATGGCGCGTCGAGAAACAACGCTTGCGCTGGGATGTGCTCGATGCCTTTGCGCAAGCCGCTGTGCAAGCGGGTATTCCCGCCACAGACGACTTCAACCGTGGCAGCAACGAAGGGGTGGGCTACTTTGAAGTCAACCAAAAAAGCGGCTGGCGCTGGAACACGGCCAAGGCGTTCATTCGCCCCACTTGCTATGCACGACCCAACTTTGAACTGTGGTCGTCCGCCCAAGTGGCCAAGCTGGTCATGCACACCGAGGCCGATGGCTCGCAACGCTGTACGGGCGTCGAGGTGTGGACAGGCCACGGCTATGTCACGGTGACCGCCCAACAGTCGGTGGTGTTGAGTGCAGGCGCCATTGGTACGCCGCAAATTTTGCAGCTCTCGGGTCTTGGTCCAGCGGACTTGCTGAAGCAACACGGCATTGAACCCGTCATTGACTTGCCCGGTGTGGGTGCCAATTTGCAAGACCATTTGCAAATTCGCTCGGTCTTCAAAGTGCAAGGTGTTGACACCCTCAACACCTTGGCCAGCAGTTGGTGGGGCAAAGCCAAAATTGGTTTGGAATACGCCTTCAAGCGCAGCGGCCCCATGAGCATGGCCCCATCGCAGCTGGGCGCGTTCACCCGCAGCAGCCCTGACCAGCCCTACCCCAACATCGAATACCACGTACAGCCACTCAGCCTCGATGCGTTTGGTGAGCCACTGCACAGCTTCAACGCCTTCACCGCCAGCGTGTGCAACTTGAACCCCACCAGCCGTGGCACGGTCCAGATCACCAGTGCCAAATTTGCGGATGCCCCCAAGATTGCGCCCAATTACCTGAGCACCGAAACAGACCGCCAAGTGGCCGCCGACTCGCTGCGCGTGACGCGCCGCATCGCAGCCCAACCGGCACTCGCCAAGTACCAGCCTGAGGAATACAAACCGGGTGTGCAGTACCAAACCGACGATGACTTGGCACGTTTGGCGGGTGACATTGCCACCACCATCTTTCACCCCGTGGGCACCGCGCGCATGGGCCGCATCGACGACCCGATGGCGGTGGTGGACCCAGAGTTGCGTGTGCGCGATGGACACGGCGGCGTGGTACGTGGCCTACGCGTGGTGGACGCCAGCGTGATGCCCACCATCACCAGTGGCAACACCAACAGCCCCACGCTGATGATGGCCGAGAAGGCCGCGCAATGGCTGGCCCATGAGGCTGCGCAAGCTTGAATTTGACGCGCATCGGGTTAGCCCCCAAGGGAAACTCCTAGGCAAAAATGAGCACCGTGCCGCGTACAGTTGTGTCACTCGAAACAGCGCAAGCGCTGTTCATACGAGGGTCTGAGGAGACAAACACAACAGACACTTCCCAAGGAAGTGTCACTTAGAGAAGGCACCGGTTACCCCCGGTGCCTTTTGCTTTTTGGGGCGCTGGCATTTGCGACCACAATCTCGGCATGGAACTTTTCTTCACCACGTTTGCCTCCGCGTTAGCTGGCTTTGTGGATTCAATCGTGGGTGGCGGTGGCCTGATTTTGCTGCCCGCCCTGTTTGCCGCTTATCCCTCCACAGCACCCGCCACCTTGTTTGGCACCAACAAGAGCGCCTCCGTCTGGGGCACGGCATTTGCCACTTGGCAATACAGCCGTCGCGTCCATGTGCGATGGTCTGGGCTGTTGCCTGCGGCGGCCGTCACCATGTTGGCGGCCTTCGCAGGGGCTTGGCTGGTCACCTTGGTTTCGCCCGAGTTTTTACGCCGCTTGTTACCGCTGGTGTTGTTTGCTGTGCTTATCTACACCTTGATGCGAAAAGACATGGGCCGCCGTCATGCGCCTCGCTTCACCGGTCGCGCCGAGTTGCTCGCCACGTCAACCATTGGGTTGACGATTGGTTTTTACGACGGTTTCTTTGGCCCAGGCACGGGTAGCTTCTTTGTGTTTTTATTGGTCCGCTGGCTAGGCTATGACTTTCTCAACGCGTCGGTCGCGGCCAAGCTGTTGAACCTCTCTAGCAACATTGCGGCGCTGGTGTTATTCACCCTGAAAGGCCATGTGTGGTGGCACTTGGCCCTGCCGATGGCCATGGCCAATGTGGCGGGCAGTTTGCTAGGCACGCGCTTGGCCTTGCAGCATGGCGCTGGCTTTGTACGCGGGATGTTTATCGTGGTGGTGAGTGCGCTGATTTGCAAAACCAGCTACGACGCATTTTTGCGCTAACGCGCTAACGCGCTCGGGCGCTCGGGCGTTTGTTAGCGTGCGCCGCTGACCGCAGGCTTTTGAGCAAGGGCTGCTGCACTAGTAGCCGCTGTTGCCGTTTTGACTGCCGCTGAAGCGGCCCTCACGGCAGCAGAGGCCGCTTTCTCAGCCGCAGAGGCCGCCACGACCGGCTCTTCCACCGCCAACTCCGCCGCCTTAGGTGGCCAAGGCACACTGGCCACAGGACGTGACTTGCCAATTGGACGTGTGGCTTGGCCTTTTTGCACGGCATCAATGTCTTCTTGCGAGGGGTACTGCCCCATGATGACAAAGTCAAACACACGGCGTGCAATCGGTGCGGCATTTTGCGCACCAAAACCTGCGTTTTCTACCACCATGGCCAAAGCCACTTTAGGATCATCGGCTGGCGCAAAAGCCACAAACAACGCGTGGTCGCGCATGCGCTCATCAATGGCCGCTGCGTTGTACTTTTCGTTTTGCTTCACCGTGAACACCTGTGCCGTGCCCGTCTTGCCTGCGCTCACGTACTGTGCCCCAATAAAACTCGTGGCCGATGTGCCTTCGATGTTCACACCCACCATCCCCCGCTTGATGACGTCCAAGTTCTCGGCCAACAAAGGCAGTTGCCCCACCGGTTCTTTGGCCACCGCGGTCGAGACTTTGGTTTCGACATCCACCACTTCGCGCACTAAGTGTGGCTTCATCTTCAACCCGTTGTTGGCTACTGTGCCCATGGCATGGGCAATTTGCAGCATGGTGAAACTGTTGTAGCCCTGTCCAATGCCTAAGGAAATAGTTTCGCCAGAGTACCAACGTTGCTGCTCTGGTTTTTTGTAGGTGTTGCGCTTCCACTCGGTCGATGGCAAAACCCCACGCGACTCACCCAAAATATCAATGCCTGTGATTTGGCCAAAACCCAAAGGCTTCATTTGGTCATGCATCAGGTCCACGCCCATGTCACGCGCAAGGGTGTAATAGTAGGTATCACACGATTCGACGATGGATTTGTACATATCCACAGAGCCGTGCCCGCCTTCTTTGTCGTCACGGAAACGGTGGTTACCAAACATGAAGAAGCCAGGATCAGAAATCAGGGTCTTCTCTGCCCGTTTGCCCGTTTGCAAAGCGGCCAAGGCCATGAACGGTTTATAGGTCGAACCGGGCGGATACGTGCC
>CANCGU010000241.1 GCA_947377705.1 Comamonadaceae bacterium | reverse complement strand
AACTCGAACGCTTCACGCTTGTACTCTTGCTTAGGCTGCTTTTGAGCGTAACCGCGCAAGTGGATGCCTTGACGCAAATAGTCCAACGCGGCCAAATGTTCACGCCAATGGCTATCGATGTTTTGCAGCAAAACCACGCGCATAAACGGCGTGAACTGTTCAATACCCACACGGTCAAGCTTGGCTTGGAATGTCGCATGCGCCGCTTCAACAACCTGCTCAAGAATTTCTTCATCGGTGATGGCCGATGCTTGTTGCACGGTCTCTTGCAATGGCAACTCAATGAGCCACTCTTGCAACAACGCACGTTGCAAGCCAGCAATGTCCCATTGCTCTTCGACCGACTCCTGGGGCACGTACTGGCGCACCAAGTCGGTAAAGCTACCCTCACGCAAGTTGGCAATTTGAGCGGTCAAATCGACGGCGTCCAAGATGTCGTTGCGTTGTTGGTAAATCACACGGCGTTGGTCGTTAGACACATCGTCGTACTCCAACAGTTGTTTACGAATGTCAAAGTTACGCGCCTCGACTTTGCGCTGTGCGCTTTCGATGCTGCGTGTGACGATGCCAGCTTCAATGGCTTCGCCCTCTGGCATTTTCAAACGATCCATGATGGCTTTGACACGCTCACCCGCGAAAATGCGCATGAGCGAGTCATCCAAGCTCAAGTAAAAACGTGAAGAGCCTGGGTCACCTTGTCGGCCAGAACGGCCACGCAACTGGTTGTCGATGCGTCGCGACTCGTGGCGCTCAGTCGCGATGATGCGCAGGCCACCCAGGGCCTTCACATCGTCATGGTCTTTGGTCCATTGCACACGCAGCGCGTCGATTTGCTTTTGTTTGTCTGCCGCGTCTAATGCCTCGTTGGCTTCGACTTCTGCAATCGCTTTTTCAACGTTGCCACCCAACACAATGTCGGTACCGCGACCCGCCATGTTGGTGGCGATCGTGATCATTTTGGCGCGTCCCGCTTGCGCAATGATGGTCGCTTCGCTGGCGTGCTGCTTGGCGTTGAGCACCTGGTGGGGCAACTTGGCCTTCTCCAACATCTCGGCAATCAGCTCAGAGTTTTCAATCGAGGTGGTGCCCACCAACACGGGTTGACCGCGTTCGTAACATTCGCGAATGTCATCAATCGCGGCTTTGTATTTTTCAGCTGTGGTTTTGTAAACACGGTCCAACTGGTCATCACGCTTGCTGATGCGGTTAGGTGGAATCACCACCGTTTCCAAACCATAAATTTCTTGAAACTCGTAGGCTTCCGTGTCGGCCGTACCCGTCATACCGCCAAGCTTGTTGTACAAGCGGAAATAGTTTTGGAACGTGATGGAAGCGAGTGTTTGGTTCTCGGCTTGAATCTCCACGCCTTCTTTGGCTTCCACGGCTTGGTGCAAACCATCGCTCCAGCGACGGCCTGACATCAAGCGCCCTGTGAACTCGTCCACGATGGTGATCTCACCGTTTTGAACCACATAGTGTTGGTCGCGGTGGTACAGGTGGTTCGCACGCAAAGCGGCGTACAAGTGGTGCATCAAGCTGATGTTGGCGGGGTCGTATAACGATGCACCTTCTGGCAGCAACCCATTGGCACTCAAGATGCGCTCGGCGTTTTCGTGACCTTGCTCGGTCATGAACACTTGGTGTGATTTTTCATCCACGGTGAAGTCACCAGGTGTGACAACGCCAAGCCCCGTGTGGGGATCTTCTTCACCGATTTGACGTGTGAGCAATGGCACGATTCGATTGATAGCCACGTACTGGGCTGTGTGATCTTCGGCTTGTCCGCTGATGATGAGCGGCGTACGTGCCTCGTCAATCAAGATGGAGTCCACCTCGTCCACGATGGCGTAGTTGAGTTTGCGTTGTACGCGGTCTGCAGCTTCGTAGACCATGTTGTCGCGCAGGTAGTCAAAGCCGTATTCGTTGTTCGTACCGTAGGTGATGTCGGCACGGTAGGCGGCTTGCTTTTCTTCGCGCGGCATCTGTGGCAAGTTGATACCCACAGACAAGCCCAGCCAGTTGTACAAGCGCGACATCCACTGAGCGTCTCGGCTGGCTAAGTAATCGTTCACCGTCACCACATGCACACCGTTTCCGGTGAGCGCATTCAGATAAACAGGCAAAGTAGCAGTGAGTGTTTTACCTTCACCGGTACGCATTTCAGAAATCTTGCCTTGGTGCAAGGCGATGCCACCCAACATCTGAACATCGAAGTGGCGCATTTTCATGACGCGCTTGGAAGCCTCACGCACCACCGCATAGGCTTCAGGCAACAAGTCGTCTAAAGCTTCCCCGTTGGCAACGCGTGACTTGAATTCGTCGGTTTTTGCGCGCAATGCATCATCGCTAAGCTTCTCCAGCGAAGACTCCAGTTCATTGATCTGCGCGACAGTTTTGCGATATTGTTTAAGTAGTCGCTCATTGCGGCTACCAAAAATGTGAGTCAAAAAATTGAGAGCCATGCGAGCACTGCGAGTCTCTTGTCTTCTGTAAAAACAAGGATCGCAAAATCCTTTGTGTAAGGCTTAATAGAAGCTCAGGATTTTAACCGTCAGCGAGACCATAATTGCACAATGGCCAGCCGTTCAACGCCTCATCCCGACACACTTGCCGCATACCGTGCGCTGGGATACAACACACCGCCCAAATCGAAGGTCAGTGTGCGCGGTAAATCACAGACATTGGCGCAAGTGGTCGGCTCTGCACCTTCTTTGGCCCATCTCTCCGCGATGGCTCAGGACACCCAAAACAGACTCAAAGCGATCGCTCCGTTGCTACCCGCTTCGCTGCGTCCACTGGTTCAATCTGGCGGGGTAGAAGATGATGCTTGGTGTTTGTTAGTGCCCAACAGCGCTGTGGCAGCCAAGTTGCGTCAAACGCTACCGGCCTTGTGCGCCCACTTGCGCAGCAAAGGCTGGAACGTCAACACCATTCGCGTCAAAGTGAAATCGCACAACTAAAAGAAAAACCCGCTACGCCAAAGGCGTAACGGGTTTCATTTTGGTGCCGCTTGTCGGAATCGAACTGACGACCTACCGCTTACAAGGCGGGTGCTCTACCAACTGAGCTAAAGCGGCGCAGGCAGTATTGTAACCTGATTTTTTGTGTTATTTCACACGCGTGAGTGTTGGACGACCAGAAGGTGATGTTGGCGTGGGCGGCTCATCACCTGAAGCGCCGTCGTCGTGCGGTGTTTCCACCGCACTCAACACAGGGCAAGCAGGCGTTGCCTTTTTAGGTACCGACGCCGCAGCAGATGCAACCCCCATTGGGAACGACATGCCTTGCCCATTTTCACGCGCATAAATCGCCATCACGCGATTGATGGGAATGATGATTTCACGCGGTACACCACCGAAGCGAGCTTTGAATTCAATGAACTCATTGCCCAGTGTCATGCCTGCCGTGGCGTCGTAGCCGACGTTCAACACAATCTCACCGTTTTTGACGTACTCCATCGGCACTTGCACCGTCTCGTCAACCAAGACCGCCACATAAGGCGTGAACCCACTGTCCGTGCACCACTCGTGCAAAGCACGCAGCAGATACGGACGGGTCGAAGATGCGTCTGGAGCGTTCAACATACGAATTATTTGCGCATGACCTTTTCAGAAGGCGTCAATGCCTCGATGTAGGCTGGGCGCGAGAAGATGCGTTCAGCGTACTTGAGCAAAGGTGCTGCGTTCTTCGACAAGTCGATGCCGTAGTGATCCAAACGCCACAACAGGGGTGCAATCGCCACGTCGAGCATGGAGAAGTTTTCGCCCAACATGTACTTGTTCTTCAAGAACACGGGGGCCAACTGTGTCAAACGGTCACGGATGTGCGCGCGTGCTTTTTCCAAAGCTTTGTCGTTGGCTTTGGCAGCACGGGACTCCAACGTCGACACATGTGTGAACAATTCTTTTTCGAAGTTCAACAAGAACAAACGCACGCGTGCGCGTTCAACTGGGTCGCCGGGCATCAACTGTGGATGCGGGAAACGCTCATCGATGTACTCGTTGATGATGTTGGATTCATACAAGATGAGATCGCGCTC
>CANCGU010000240.1 GCA_947377705.1 Comamonadaceae bacterium | reverse complement strand
TTGGGCTTGGGTGAGATGGGGCAGCGCGTTAGAGGTAGAAGATGCGATAGACATAAGCTGACAAGGCTACAACAAAAAGGGCCGACACTTCTCAGTGCGGCCCGATAACAGCGAAGCTGTGAGGATTACTTTTTAGCCGGTGCAGCAGGGGCAGAAGCCGCAGCCTCGGGTGGCGTGTAAACAAACTTGCCAGGATCAGCGCAAGGCGGCGTGGCCTCAGGTTTACCGGCTTTGGCTTTGTTGGTCTTTTGCACATGGGCAGCCACTTTGTCTTGTGACTTGCACAACAAGTAGGCATCGGTTTTGCCAGCGTGCGCGGTCTTCGCCGCAGCTTCGGCAGCCTTGGCCTTGGCTTCGTCGTTGGGGGCGGGCAATTTGGCAAAGGCGGTGGCGCCGAGTGCGGCCAACATCAGTGCGAAGAGTGCTTTGTTCATATGTAGTTCTCCTGTTCAGCGCATCAAGCGTGCGCTGTGGTGCCCGATTTTTCTTCGGAGCGATGGGCTGGAATCTTGCCAGCCTTGATGTCGTCATGCCACAGTTCGTGGTGTTCCTTGGCCCAGGTCTCATCCACATAGCCGGTCTTCATGGCCTTGTAGGCACCTTCCATACCGATGGTGCCCATGTAGATGTGACCGATAAACATGGCCATCATCAACAACGTGGCCACGGCGTGAACCATGTGCGCCATTTGCATGGTGCTGCGTTCGTAGACGAGGAAGGGAATGATTTTGTCGAGCACAAAACCCGACGCCACTACCACTAAACCGAGTGCGAACACGCCGCCCCAGAACACAATCTTCTCGCCCGCATTAAAGCGGTGTGATGGCACTTCATGGCCGCTGAGCAAACCGCCGCCTTTGATGAGCCACACAAAGTCTTCTTTGCTGGGGAAGTTGTCTTTCAGGAAAGTCACGAAGACCACCGTCAACGACACCGCAAACAACGGGCCTGCAAAGTTGTGTGCGTTCTTGAGCAAATAAGTGATCCAACCAAACAGCGTATCGCCAATGATGGGCTGCATGAAGAACTTACCAAATGCCATGGTGATGCCAGACAAAGCCAACACCACAAATGCAATGGCATTGCTCCAATGGGCTGAGCGCTCGAACGGTGTGAAGCGTTCAATCTCCACGCCCGTCGGCTTGCCGTGCATCATGATCATGCCTTTGCGCCAGTAGAAAACGCCTACCGCACCCAACGCGATCAACAACAAAGAACCACCGTAAGGAATGATCCAGTTGTTGCGCACTTGACGCCAAGCTTCACCGGCCGTGGTCAGACGCGAGCCTGGGTATTGCAAGAAAGGTTGAATCAACACGCCGGCCTCAGGCGCTTGTGACTTGGGCAAGCTGCTGTAGCCCTCTGCACCTGCGCCCACACCGCGCCACATGGGCGCGTTGTTGCCGGGTTGGACTTTGCCGCGCTCGCCATTGGTTTGCTCGGCATAGCCAGGCGAATCGCTGGCGTCAGGCTTGACGTCTTGAATGTTGACGCTTTGAACAGCCAGAGCTGCCGCAGGCGCTTTGTCTTGCGCGACAGCCGACAGTGCGAACACCGTCAATGCTGCACACAACACCGATTGAAAAGAGCGGTACATGATGTGCCCCTTGTTTTACGGTGCGCGACTGTGGTCGTTTTGGCCGTATTGACCGCGCGCACGCAGGTGCTGCTCCCAGCTGGTTTTGTCACCCGCTGTCCAGCCGGGGGTCACAAAACTGTTGGTGGCGCCGCTGAACGCTGTGGCATCGTTTTTGGTGCCAAGGGTTTGAGCTTTCTCACCGCAAGCGGTGAGGGCCGCAACGCTCAACACAAGGAGTGACATGCGTTTCATCATTTCTTCACTCCTTCAACTTTGGCAGGTGCTTGACCTGCTTGCTTAGAGCCGTAAGCCGTGCCCCAGCCCCACACCTCAGCACCCTTGTTGCGCTTGACCACGCGGTTGCGGAAGATGTCGGCCACCATGTCGCCATCACCCGCGAGCAAGGCTTTGGTCGAACACATCTCGGCGCAAGCAGGTAACTTGCCCTCGGCCAAACGGTTGCGACCATATTTTTCGAACTCAGCTTGACTGCCGTTGGCCTCTGGGCCCCCGGCGCAGAAGGTGCACTTGTCCATCTTGCCGCGCACACCAAAGGTGCCCTGGCTGGGGAACTGAGGTGCGCCAAACGGGCAAGCGTAAGAGCAGTAGCCGCAACCAATGCAAATGTCTTTGTCGTGCAAGACCACGCCTTCGTCGGTCTTGTAAAAGCAGTTCACAGGGCAAACCGCCATACAAGGCGCATCGGAGCAATGCATACACGCGACAGAGATCGACTTCTCGCCGGGAACGCCGTCGTTCAAAGTGACCACACGGCGACGGTTCACGCCCCATGGGACTTCGTGTTCGTTTTTACAAGCGGTGACGCAACCGTTGCACTCGATGCAACGCTCAGCGTCACAGATAAATTTCATGCGTGCCATTTAGTTCTCCTTAGGCGCGTTCGATGTTGCAAACGGTGGTTTTGGTTTCTTGCATCATGGTGACGCTGTCATAACCATACGTGGTGGCTGTGTTAACCGCTTCACCGCGCACGATAGGCGCTGCACCCTTGGGGTAGTACTTGAGCATGTCTTCACCTTGCCAGCGACCCGAGAAGTGGAAAGGCATCCAAACGGTGCCGCTGTCCACGCGCTCTGTGACCAAAGCTTGCACATTCAAACGTGCGCCGGTGGGGCTCTTCAACCACACGCGCTCGCCGTTGCGAATGCCACGGTCTGCGGCGGTCTTGGGGTTGATTTCCACAAAGGCTTCTTGCTGCAACTCGGCCAACCAAGGATTGGAACGGGTTTCTTCGCCGCCGCCTTCGTACTCGACCAAACGGCCCGAGGTGAGGATGAGCGGGAACTTCTCGTGCACTTTATCGGCGATGTTTTTGTCTTGCACGGTCTTGTACAAGGTGGGCAGACGCCAGAACGCTTTTTTGTCAGCGTGTGTGGGGTACTTCTCCATCAAGTCAGGACGCGTGCCATACAAAGGCTCACGGTGTTGTGGGATGGGATCTGGGAAGTTCCACACCACCGCACGCGCTTTGGCGTTGCCGAAGGGGTGACAACCATGGTTTTGCATGAACACACGCATCATGCCGCCCGAGTTGTCGGTCTTCCAGTTTTTGCCTTCGGCCAATGCTTTTTCCGCATCGGTGAGCTCATCCCACCAACCGAGTTTCTTGAGCAACACATGGTCAAGCTCTGGGTAGCCCGTGGTGATGTCCGCGCCTTTGGAGTGCGAGCCATCTTCAGCCAACAGGTTTTTGCCGTCTTTCTCGACACCAAAGTTAGCACGGAAGTTACCACCACCGTCCATGACGTGCTTGGAGGTGTCGTACAAGTTGGGAGAGCCTGGGTGCTTGAGTTCGGGCGTACCGAAGCAAGGCCAAGGCAAACCGAAGTAATCGCCACCAAAGTCGTAACCGGTTTCTTTGTCTTTGCCGCCTTTGGACTTGAGGGTCTTGACGTCAAACAAGTGCATGTTGCGCATGTGCGCTTTCAAGCGCTCTGGGCTTTGACCGGTGTAGCCAATGGTCCAAACCGACTTGTTGATCTCACGCAAGATGTCCTCGATCATGGGCTCGTCCATGCCTTTGACTTTTTGCAGTTTGTAGTTCTTGACCAGCTCTGGACCAAAACCCAATTTTTGCGCGAACTGATACATGATCATGTGGTCAGAGCGGCTTTCCCACAAAGGCTCGATGACCTTCTCACGCCATTGCAAAGAGCGATTCGAAGCCGTGCATGAGCCACTGGTTTCAAACTGCGTGGCAGCGGGCAATAGGTACACCGCACGGTTGGGGTTGAGGTCTTCTGCCTTGCCGGGCATCGCGGCCATCGCAGCGGTGGCAGAGGGATAAGGGTCAACCACCACCAACAAGTCCAGCTTGTCCATGGCGCGTTTCATCTCCAAACCACGGGTTTGTGAGTTGGGGGCATGGCCCCAATAGAACACGCCTTTGAGATTGCTGTCTTGATCGATGAGTTCGTTCTTTTCCAACACACCGTCAAT
>CANCGU010000239.1 GCA_947377705.1 Comamonadaceae bacterium | reverse complement strand
CCCCGACCGCAACCAAGGCGACAAAGCCAAGGAAGCTGAAGCGCAGTTCAAAGAAGTCAAAGAGGCTTATGAAATGCTGTCGGACGCACAAAAGCGTGCGGCCTACGATCAGTACGGACATGCAGGTGTCGATCCAAACATGCGCGGCGGCCCGGGTGGTCCTGGTGGCTTTGGCGGCGCAGGTTTTGGGGAAGCCTTTGGTGACATCTTTGGTGACATCTTTGGCCAACAGCGTCGTGGCGCGGGAGGCCGTCAGGTCTACCGTGGCAACGATTTGAGCTACGCCATGGAAATCACGCTGGAAGAAGCCGCGAATGGCAAAGACGCACAGCTCAAAATTCCAGGCTGGGACGAATGCGAAACCTGCGATGGCACGGGCGCCAAGCCCGGTACATCGGTCAAGACCTGTACCACCTGCCAAGGCAGCGGTCAGGTGCAAATGCGCCAAGGCTTTTTCAGCGTGCAGCAGACCTGCCCGCACTGCCGAGGATCCGGCAAGATCATTCCCGACCCTTGCACCAGCTGTCACGGCCAAGGCAAGATCAAGAAGCAAAAAACCTTGGAAGTCAAAATCCCAGCGGGTATCGATGACGGCATGCGCATTCGCAGTACCGGCAACGGCGAACCCGGCACCAATGGTGGGCCTCCTGGCGACTTGTTCATCGAAATTCGCGTCAAGAAGCACGACATCTTCGAGCGCGATGGCGATGACCTGCATTGCTCTGTGCCCATCAGCATCACCACGGCAGCTTTGGGCGGCGAAATTCGCGTGCCCACGCTCGCGGGTGAAGCCGCCATTGATATTCCCGAAGGCACGCAAAGCGACAAGCAATTCCGCTTGCGCGGCAAGGGTTTGAAGGGGATTCGTTCCAGCTTCCCGGGTGACTTGTATTGCCACATCTCGGTGGAGACGCCGGTCAAGCTCACCGAGCATCAACGCAAGCTGCTCAAAGAGCTGGATGAATCGCTGAAAAAAGGTGGCGCCAAACACTCACCCGCCGAGGGTGGATGGGCCGATAAGCTCAAGCGCTTTTTCAACTAAAGCGCCACGGAGTATCGTCACGTAAAGAGGGGATACTTCGCCTATGAGCGTCAACATCACATTTTTGGGTGGAACCGGTACGGTCACCGGTTCTAAATACTTGGTTCAGCACGATGGCAAACAATTGCTGGTCGACTGCGGCTTGTTTCAGGGCTACAAACCACTGCGTTTGCGCAACTGGAACCCCATGCCCATCCATGCCGCAGATATCGATGCGGTGCTGCTCACCCATGCGCACCTAGACCACAGCGGCTACTTGCCGCTGCTGCACCGACAAGGCTTTCGTGGGCGCGTACATGCAACACCTGCCACCTGTGATTTGTGTGCCATCTTGTTGCCAGACAGCGGCCATATCCAAGAAGAAGATGCCGCGTTCTTGAACCGCCACGGTTACTCGAAACACACACCTGCCCTGCCCCTCTACAGCAAGCACGACGCCATCGTCAGCTTGAACCTGCTGCACCCTGAAGCCATGGGCAAAACCTTTTCACCCATCCCCGGATGGAAAGCCACGTTTTCTTCGGCGGGACATATCTTGGGGGCAGCCAGCATCTTGCTCGAAGTGGCTGGCCGCCGCATTTTGTTCAGCGGCGATTTAGGGCGTCCAGATGACTTGGTCATGAATCCGCCCGACTTGCCACCTGATGCCGACACCGTCTTGATTGAATCCACCTACGGCAACCGCACCCATCCGCAAGATGATGTGCTGGCGGAGTTGGCACCTGCCTTGAAACGTGTGGCCTCACGCGGTGGCGTGGCCGTGGTGCCCGTGTTTGCGGTGGGTCGGGCACAGGCGTTGCTTTACGCCATTTCGCTCCTGAAAGCGCGAGGTGATATCCCGCGCAGCCTGCCTATTTTCTTGGACAGCCCGATGGCGGTTCACACCACTGAATTGCTGCCGCGTCACCCAGACGCCCACCGCTTGGATGACCAGGCGCTGCATACGATGAAACACATTGCCACCATGGTGGAAACGCCAGAGCAGTCCAAAGCCTTGGCGAAGCGCCACGGCCCTATGGTGATCCTGTCCGCCAGCGGCATGGCGACAGGGGGTCGCGTGCTGCACCACTTGGCGCACTACTTACCTGACCACCGAAACATGGTCATCCTCACTGGGTATCAAGCACCTGGCACACGGGGTGATACGCTGGCCAAAGGGGGGACGACGTTACGCATTCACGGACAAGACGTGGCCGTACAAGCCGAAGTGGTGCAACTGCAATCCTCCTCGGCCCATGCCGATGCTGCGCAGCTGATCAACTGGCTCAAACACATGAAACATGCACCCAACCAAATCTATGTGGTGCATGGCGAACTTGAAGCGGCAGATGCCATGCGCCAACGGATTGAACGCGAACTGAAATGGCGTGCCGTGGTGCCCGAGCACGGCAGCACATGGCCGACTTGAGCCACTTGAGACGGCCCTGCTGATGCGCATCATGTTCTTAACACCCCCGGTTCGTACCGCCCGATCGGCCACCACTTTGGTCATCGTGGCCAGCCTTTGGTTGTCGGTTTTGGGCAATCTGGCACTTTGGAAAACCTTGCTAGATGTGCCTGACCTGACCGGTTGGCGCGGTGTCGCGTTTGGCGTGGCATTTGCCTTGATCATTGCTTGCGCGGTGGCTAGCTTGTTGTCGCTGTTTGCTTGGCGCTTCACACTCAAACCCGTCATCAGTTTGCTCTTGCTGTTAACAGCTTTCGCCACGCACTACATGCTGATGTATGGCATTGTGGTGGACACCCCCATGTTGGTAAATGTGTTGCAAACAGACACGCGTGAAGCGCGTGACCAACTGAGCTGGCAATTGCTCGGTACGGTGCTGGGCTTGGCAGTGCTGCCTCTGATTTGGCTGTGGCGACAACCGATGACGACACCGCCACTCATGCAACAAATGCTGCGCAATGGTGGCTTATTTGCAGGGGCGCTGATTCTGGCCTTTGGCACCACACAGTTGGTGTTTCAAGACTTCTCCTCGCTCATGCGCAACTACACCGAGATGCGCTACCAAATTAACCCCCTCAACAGCGTGTATGCCGTGCTAGACATGACGGTGATTCCAGCCGAACGCCCACGCGGGCCCATGCAAAGTTTGGCAGGGGACACACGCATGGCACTGCATGCGGGAGGCCCCCCAAAACACCCGCCCCTGCTGGTGTTTGTGCTGGGCGAAACGGCACGCAGCCAAAGCTTCTCGCTCAACGGTTATCAACGCAACACCAACACACGTTTAGCGTTAGAAAACGTCACCAGTTTCACCCAGGTCAGCGCCTGTGGCACCAGCACGGCGGAATCTCTGCCCTGCATGTTCTCGCACCTCGGTCGTACCGATTTCGCCAAACGCAGCAACGAGTTTGAAAACATGCTCGATGTGCTGCAACACGCGGGCTACGCCGTGTTGTGGATGGACAACCAGTCGGGCTGTAAGGGCCAATGCGCGCGCACACCGTATGTGAACACCTCAGACCTGAAACTGCCCGAGTACTGCCAAGGGGATGAATGCCGTGACACCGTGATGCTCGCGCGTGTCGACGCCGAACTTGCCAAATTGCCAGCCGAGCGCCGCGCACGCGGCACCGTGGTGGTGATGCACCAAATGGGCAGCCACGGGCCAGCCTACTTCAAACGCACGCCCGCCGAGTTCAAAAAATTCACGCCAGAGTGCACCGACACCTCTCTGTCACAGTGCGACCGTGCCCAAGTGATCAACGCCTACGACAACACGATTGTCTTCACCGATTACTTTTTGTCTCGCGTCATCGGCTGGTTGAAAAACCAAGAAAAAAACAGCACGCCGGCCATGCTTTACGTGTCCGATCACGGTGAGTCTTTGGGCGAAAAGAACATGTATTTGCATGGCCTGCCCTACAGTGTGGCGCCGCCTGAGCAAACCACCGTCCCCATGGTCACTTGGCTGTCGCCAGGGTTTGAACAGCTCAGCCGCGTGAGCACGCGTTGCTTGCAAGCCCAGCGCGACAAGCCCTTGTCACACGACAA
>CANCGU010000238.1 GCA_947377705.1 Comamonadaceae bacterium | reverse complement strand
AGCTTGGCCGAAACCATCCGCGACATCAACAAGTACAGCAACAACGTGATGGCACAACAGGTGTTTCTCACACTCAGTCAACAGCAGCGTGAGGTCGGTAGTTTTGAGGCGTCGCGCGAGGTGATGCAACGGTGGTGGCGCGAACGCGTCGGCGGCGAAGGCCCCATCTTCGACAACGGCTCAGGTCTGAGCCGCGAAGAGCGCATCAGCGCACAAGCCTTGGCGCGGTTGCTACAAGTGGCATGGGCCTCGCCCAGCATGCCCGAGCTGATGAGTTCACTGCCTGTGACAGGCTTAGACGGCACCATGAAACGCAGCAAGGCACAAGCCTCAGCACATTTGAAAACTGGCAGTTTGCGTGACGTGGCAGGCGTAGCCGGTTATGTAGACACCGCAAGCGGCAAACGCTTGGTGGTGGTGGCTATCCTGCACCACGCCAACGCCAACGCAGCTCGCCCCGCGCTGGATGCCATGATTGACTGGGCCGGCAAACAGCCCTGATTAACGCCAGCCTTGCGCGGTGGCGTTGTACAAATATGAGGCAACCCAGCGATTACCAGCAGGCGTGAGATGCATGCCATCAGCAAACAGCATGGTGGCGTAACTGGTGTTCGCGACGCTGGCATCACACCCCACAAACGCAGTGGCGTTGTTACAGGCAGGCAGCGTACCGGCTGCGGTGCCGTTGTAGCCGGTATCCGTGAACGGGCTAAAGACGGCCATGGAGGTGGCGGTCAAGAACGCGGCTGTCACGCCAGAGGCGTTGGCATAAATCACGGTGTTGGTGGTTTGACCACCAAATGCAGAACTCAGGGCTGTCAAAACAACGTTGTTGAACGTGTTAGTGGCCGTGGTATCGAAGTTGGCACTTAGGCCCCAGGGGGTTCTTGACACATCCAACACGGGCATGACCAACACATGTTTCACGCCAGCATCTAACAAGCGTTGAATTTGCGCCACCAAGGTTTGCGCTTCCGTGCTGGGGGTTGCATTCGCTTTCACATCGAATGCACCGACCGTGATGACGACTAAATCACCCGAAGAAAAACTACCAACCGATGTGATTTGGTTTGCCAAATCAGAAATTCTTTGACCCCCGCTGGCGTAGCTCACGACATTGGGTTGACCGAAATAGGCTGCCACCTGTTCAACCACGGAACCCGCAGTGCTCGCGCCCTCTCGCACCGTTGGGGACTGTCCGCCCGCCGCGGTACGAATGTCGTTGTAGCCATCGCCTAAGCCCACCACGCGTGTGGGATGGAAAGGCGACACCGTCGTGCTAGACCCGCAGGCGCCAAGCGACACAGCAAGAACAACACCACACAAGATTTTGAGGGTTCGGCTAAAAATTGAAATCATCACAGGCTCTCTTTGAGTACCACGTTAGTTTAACGAGTCGGCGTGGCGGCCCGCGTCAAGCGGTCACGCACGCCATCCCATTCGGGGGTTGGGGGTGGGGCTTCTACCCAAATCTGCGCAACGCCGTGGGCATCGAAGTCACGCAATTGAGCAAAGAGTTCGTGGGCACAAGCCTCTGCGGTTTGCGGCATGGGCTGCACATCCAGCCATCGGGCTTGCGTGGCAGACACCTGCACACGGCTACGCGACCACACCGCCACCGCTTTTGTCATGGTGTGCGCGTCCTGCGACATGGATGCTGCGTCAATGGCTTTTTGTAAATCAGCCGCTGTCATCAACTGCACTTTGGCCTTGGGCGCGTAGTGCGACTCTAACGTGCCCGAGGCACGCGGGGCTTGAAGGTCTGGCACGTCAGGCGTGATCACAGCGATGCCGCAGGCGGCACTCAACTGCTGGGGCGTCAGCACGCCGGGGCGCAACAAGACGGGGGCAGCCCGCGTGCAGTCCACGATGGTGGACTCGATCCCCACGTCACACGCACCACCGTCGACGATGAGCATGCCCTCGCCAAACTCACCCGCCACATGTGCAGCGGTGGTTGGGCTGACGCGGCCAAACAAATTGGCGCTCGGGGCCGCCACGCCCAACACGCCCAAGGCTTCGGCGCTTTTCAACACCGCATGCGCGATGGGGTGTGACGGGCAACGCAGGCCCACCGAGTTTTGCCCGCCAGCTGCCACCGCTGCCACGTCCGGGCGACGCGGCAAAATCAGGGTCAGGGGGCCAGGCCAAAAGGCGTCGATCAATTTTTGAGCAAATTCCGGCACATGGCTGGCAAAGCGCTGCACACCTTGCGCACTGGCCACATGCACGATCAATGGGTGGTTGGCTGGACGGCCTTTGGCTGCAAAAATTTTGGCCACGGCCGCATCGTTGCCAGCGTCAGCGGCCAAGCCGTACACCGTTTCGGTGGGCAGACCTAACAGCTCACCGCGCTGCAACGCGTGTGCAGCAGCAGCAATGGCTTGGGAAGACTGGCCGTCAACGATCATGCATCACTCTGGCTACCGTTAAAACGGCGCCATACCCAAAATAGCCGCCGCTTGTAACGCCACCGCACGGGCAGCCTCTGGCGTGGCAGCGGTGATGTTGAGGTGCCCCATCTTGCGTCCCACACGCGCTTCGCGCTTGCCGTACAAGTGCAAATGCGTGCCAGGCAACGCCAGCAGCTTTTGCCAAGCGGGTTCAACTTGCGAAGCATTGGCGTTCTTGAACCACAAATCGCCCAACCGGTTGAGCATGGTGGCAGGGCTGTGCAAACGCGGTTGTGTCAAAGGTAAATCGGCCATGGTGCGCACTTGCAATTCAAACTGCGATACGTCGCAGGCGTCTTGGCTGTAGTGGCCGCTGTTGTGGGGGCGTGGGGCAATTTCGTTCACGACCAACGCGCCATCCGCCAACACAAAAAATTCCACGCACAACACGCCCACGTAGTTCAGCTCTTGCGCCACGGCTTTGGCAGCGTTGATGGCTTGATTGGCCAGGGCGTCAGGCATATTGCCAGCAAACACCTCGGTCACGGCCAGAATGCCGTCGCGGTGCAGATTGCGTTGCACCGGCAAGTTCACCATCGTGCCATCGCGACCACGGGCCACGATCACCGAGCACTCACTGGCCAAGGGCAACATTTTTTCCAGCACGCAAGGTACTTTGCCGAGCTTGACCCAACCAGCATTGAGCTGCTCACGCGTGGTCACGCGCAGCTGGCCTTTGCCGTCGTAACCCATGCGAGAGGTTTTCAAAATGCCAGGCAGCAAGTGGTCGTTCACAGCGGCCAGTTGCTCTGGCGTGTCAATCACCGCATACGGGGCAACGGGCACGCCGCAGGTCACAAAATGGGCTTTCTCACGCGCACGGTCTTGCGCCACAGCCACGGCAGATGCGGCGGGTGACACGGGCAAGGTAGCGGCGAGTTGCGCCAGCGCATCGGCGGGCACATTCTCGAATTCGGTGGTCACCGCTTGGCACACCGCGGCGAGTTGCTTCAAGCCTTCAGCATCCAAATAGTCGGTGTGAATGTGGTGGTGGCTCACCAAGCCTGCGGGGCTTTGTGCGTCGGGGTCGAGCACGGCGGTGTTGTAGCCCATGCGTTGCGCGGCATGCGCCCACATCCGGCCCAACTGGCCGCCACCCAACACGCCCAAGGTTGAGCCGGGCAGCAAGGGTTTCAAGGTTGCGCTCATACAGGCAGCGTCATGTGACGCGCCACTTCGGTCTGCGCCAAGCGGAAGGCTTGCAGCTTGTCGGCCAAGACGGGATCGATAGACGCCAACAAGGCCACGGCAAACAAAGCCGCATTGGCGGCGCCAGCATTGCCAATGGCAAAGGTGGCCACTGGGATGCCTTTGGGCATTTGCACAATGCTGTGCAGTGAATCCACGCCTTGCAGATGCTTGCTCGCGACGGGCACGCCCAACACGGGCACGATGGTCTTCGCGGCCAACATGCCCGGCAAGTGTGCCGCGCCACCCGCACCCGCAATGATGGCTCGCAAACCTCGGCTATGTGCGCTCTGTGCATAAGCAAACATGTCATCTGGCATACGATGGGCAGAAACGACACGCGCTTCAAAAGAGACGCCAAATTCTTGGAGAATCTGGGTTGCATGTTGCATGGTGTCCCAATCGGAGTTGGA
>CANCGU010000237.1 GCA_947377705.1 Comamonadaceae bacterium | reverse complement strand
GAAATCATCAAGCGCGTGGCTTACTTGCAAGGCAAGTTTGAAATGGACACGCACTACGAAAAGCCAGTGCAATAAGGACTCACGATCATGCAAATGGAAAACTTCGCACCCATCATGTTCGGCGGCCTTGTGCTGACGATGTTGATTGGTTTCCCCGTCGCGTTCTCGCTGGCATTTTTGGGCTTGGCTTGTGGTCTCTTCGCCATCAGCATGGACTGGTTCCCCGTGAGCTTCATGTCCAACTTGCCATTGAATATTTTTGGCATTCTCAGCAACGACTTGTTGTTGGCCATCCCCTTCTTCACCTTCATGGGGGCCATTCTTGAAAAGTGTGGCCTCGCCGAAGACATGCTCGACTCGATGGGTCAGCTGTTTGGCACCGTACGCGGTGGCTTGGGCTACTCGGTCATCATCGTAGGCTTCATCTTGGGGGCCATCACCGGGACCGTGGCAGGCCAAGTGATTGCCATGGCTTTGATTTCACTGCCTGTCATGATTCGCTACGGCTACAACATGCGCTACGCCACAGGCGTGTTGGCGGCCTCAGGCACCATCACCCAGTTGGTTCCCCCTTCACTCGTCTTGGTGGTGATGGCTGACCAACTTGGCCGCTCTGTGGGCGATATGTACAAAGGCGCTTGGGGCCCTTCGATGCTGCAAGTGGGCATCTTCGCGCTCTACACGTTTGGTTTGGGTCTCATCAAGCCTGACCATGTGCCAGGGATCCCGAAAGAAGCCCGCACCGCTGACGGGTTTCACCTGTGGATGAAGTGCTTGCGCGGCATCATTCCATCAGCCTTCCTGATCTTCGCGGTCTTGGGCTCGATGGGTGGTTTACCCGGCATCAACACAGCCATTGCCACGCCTACCGAAGCGGGCGCGATGGGTTGCGTTGGCGCCTTGATCTTGGCTGCCATTCATAACCGTTTGGACAAAACCTTGGTTTGGGAAGCCATGCATAGCACCATGCGCCTCACCGCCATGGTGGTGTTCATCTTGATTGGTTCACGCGTCTTCTCGATGGTCTTCCAGGGCGTAGACGGTGCCAAGTGGGTCGAACACTTGCTGACGGGCTTACCCGGCGGCCAAGTAGGCTTCTTGGTGGTGGTGAACATTTTCATCTTCTTCTTAGCGTTCTTCTTAGACTTCTTTGAAATCGCCTTCATCATCTTGCCCATGCTCGGTCCCGTCGCTGAGAAGATGGGCATCGACATGGTGTGGTTCGGTGTGCTGCTGTGCGTGAACATGCAAACCAGCTTCATGCACCCGCCCTTCGGTTTCGCGCTGTTCTATTTACGCGGGATTGCGGATACCTTGTTCAAGGAAGGTCGCATTGAAAAACCCGTCAAGTCCAACGACATCTACATGGGCGCCATTCCTTGGGTCATCATGCAGCTGGTCTTGGTCGTGATCGTGATTTTTGTGCCCGAAACCGTGACCATGTTCTTGGATAAAGAAGAAAAAGTGGATCTCGACAAAGTGGTCATCGAAATGCCCACCGAGCAAGAAGTACCTGAAGCCGAGCTGAAACTCGATGGCGCCAAGCCCTCTGCTGGCGCAAACGCGACTGAGGAGCAAAAGCGTATGGAAGACTTGTTCAAAAAATAAAGTCTTAACTTACGATCAGCCCCTCCGGTCAACCCGAGAGGGGTTTTTTATTGCCAGCCAACAGACACAGCCCATGACCACCTCCGAACCTTCAACGCCAACGGCCTTAGGCCCAACACCCTTCGTGTTTCATCCGTCGACCGATGACGGGATTGAAGGCCCAGCGTTCTCTCGTGCATTCCAGGTCATCACATGGGCCACGTTGGTGGGCTCAGGCTATTGGCTGCTCACACTTTGGCAACAAGGCAAATTTGGTGGTGACACCGGCTTGAATGGGTTGCGTGCAGCAGGCTGGTTTGTTTTGGGCTGGGTTTTGCTTGCCTGGACCACATGGCACGTCATGCACAGCCGTGCACGCTTGGATGACAAAGGCATTCATCAAACCTGGATTTGGGACAAACACATGGCCTACGACGAACTGGCCTACGCCAAACTCATTCGCATTCGCGGCCTGGAATGGTTCATGGCCCCCCGCTTTTACGTGCGGACCTTAATGGGTAAATTTGCTGTGTTTTACGTCAGCAGCCATCATGTACAAGCTGAATGCGAACGGCTGAGTGCCGAGCTGGCTGCCTTTCGTGAGTTTTAAAAATACACCTGATGGCCCATAAAAAAACCGCGCCATAGCGCGGTTTTTTGTTCTTGCCAAAACGCTGAATTACAGCTTTTGCTTTTGCATGAACGAGTCGAACTTGGCTTCTGTGAACTGGAACCACAGATTTTGCTCAGCACGGAACTTGGCGTAGTCTGAGTACACCTTTTTCCAGTTGGGGTTTTTGGCGCCGATTTCCTCATAGAACGCCATCGACTCTTTGAAGGCTGCCGCCATCACGTCTTTGGGGAACTCACGCAACTTAGTGCCGGAGCCCACCAACTGCTTCAAGGCAGCGGGGTTACGTGCGTCGTACTTGGCTTGCATGTCGGTGTGTGCCATGGCAGCCGCAGCTTCCACGATGGCCTTGTTCTCGGGTGACAGGGCGGCGAAGGCTTTGTCGTTGATGAAGAAGTCCAGCTGTGGGCCACCTTCCCAGAAGCCTGGGTAATAGTAGAAAGGCGCAACCTTGCTGAAGCCCAATTTCAAATCGTCATAAGGGCCAATCCACTCGGCTGAGTCAATGGTGCCTTTTTCCAGCGCAGGGTAAATATCCCCACCAGGAATGTTTTGTGGCACAACGCCCAAGCGCTCCAACACCTTGCCACCAAAGCCACCAATGCGGAACTTCAAACCCTTCAAGTCATTCAAAGATTTGATTTCTTTACGGAACCAGCCACCCATTTGGGCACCTGTATTGCCGCCTGGGAAGTTCACGATGTTGTACTTGGCGTAAAACTCACGCATCAGCTTCAAACCGTTGCCTTCGTACATCCAAGCAGTCATCTGGCGGCTGTTCAAGCCGAAAGGAATGGCGCAACCCAAAGCAAAAGTCTCATCCTTACCAAAGAAATAGTAAGGGGCTGTGTGAGCCATTTCAATGGAGCCTTGTTGCACACCATCGACCACACCGAATGCAGGCATGATTTCACCAGCGGCGTGGACCGAAATTTCGAACTTGCCACCCGACATGGCTTTGACAGCCTTGGCGAATGTGTCAGCAGCACCATGAATGGTATCGAGAGACTTAGGAAAGCTCGAAGCCAAGCGCCAACGAATAGCAGCTTGAGCATGAACTGCAGGGGCTGCACCAGCAGCCAAAATACCTGCAATACCTGCGTTTTTAATAACGGAACGACGGTCCATGAAAGACTCCCTTGAGTTGTTAAAACATATCCTGAACAGAGGCACTTTTTATAGCGCACGCTTCAGCGATGGGGCATTGTAGGCAGTTGCACAAGCGCCCCGATGCACGGGTTTACCCCAAAAAGACTTGGATTTTAAAAATCTTCAAACCGCGTGAAATTACTTCAATCAAAACGCTGAGAAATAGAGGCTTGAATGCCTGCCGCATCAAGGCCCAACTCTGCTAGCAATTTCACAGGATCGCCATGCTCGGTGAATACATCACGGATGCCCAGCAACAACACAGGTTTGACCAACTTTAAATCTTGCAACGCCTCCAACACGGCGGAGCCAGCCCCTCCCATGATGGCGCCCTCTTCCACCGTGACCAATGCATCGTGCGTCGCCGCAATTTTGGCCAAGAGTTCCATATCCAGCGGCTTGGCCCAGCGCATGTTCACCACCGTGGCATTCAGTGCTTCGCCCGCTTGCAACGCGGGATAGAGCAAGGTGCCAAAGGCAAGGATGGCAATGCGCTTGCCCTCGCGACGCACTTCGCCCTTGCCAAATGGCAAGGCATGCAAACCGGGCTGCACTGGCACGCCCACACCTGCACCGCGTGGGTAACGCACGGCCACGCAGTGGTCTTGTTGGTAAGCCGTGGTCAACAGCTGGCGGCATTCGTTTTCATCGGCAGGGCAAGCCACACTGACATTGGGAATGCAGCGCATGAA
>CANCGU010000236.1 GCA_947377705.1 Comamonadaceae bacterium | reverse complement strand
CCGAGCTGCTAGGTTCTGACATTGATCAAGAAGCATTATCCGTAGCTCGGAAAGCAACATACCGCCCATGGTCGTTCAGAGGTTGTCCGCCCGAGTTTTTAACACGCTACTTTAGTCAAAAAGGTGCTGACTTCAACTTGATAGATCACGTCAAACGGCGAGTTCGTTTCGAGCAACTTGACATCGTGGGCGACACTTATCCCACGGCTGACAAAGGCATGTCGAAGGCAGACATCATCATGTGCAGAAATGTCTTTATTTACCTCGACAACATGGCTATTGAAACGACCCTAAATAAACTCACTGCCTGTTTGAATGAAGGCGGATTTTTGTTGTGCGCACCGGGCGAATTACATGCGCATTCACACCCGCAGCTCAAGACACGCATTTTTCCGCAAGCCTTGGTGTATCAAAAAGAATCAACTAATTTAAGGCTTCAAACCACACCCACCGACATGCTTCAGTCACTCCAAACGCTTAAAGAGGACTATTCCGAGGCAAGTACGCCACCATTGCCATCTAATACAGCTTGGATTCACACAACATCCACGACTCAAACACCATCACTCAACGAATCGGTCATCGCGCTCGATCTGGCATGGTCATTGGCCAACCATGGAGACATGGCTGCCGCGTCTGAAATGTGCGACACCTTGATTCGACGACAGGCCCTAGACCCTAACGTGCGATACCTGCACGCCGTGCTGTTATTGGCTGAAGGGAACACCACCAAGTGCCGCGAGGCTTTGAGACACGTGCTGTATTTGGACCCACAATTTGCGGTAGCCTATGTAATGCTGGCAGATATCTGCATCTCAGATAACGACAGAGCTGGAGCACTCAGGGCTTGTTATCAAGGCTTGAAAACGTTAACTTCACAAGCTAGCGACTCCAACGTGCCCTACTTCAAAGCAGTCACATTTGGGGGCATCAGAGAATATTTAAAAGCACAGATTGACTTGCTAAGCCAGGAGGGACTGTGACCATAGCCTTGCGAATCCACTTACCAATGGCTTCGACTTTGAAGTGAGCTTGCCAGCGGTCACTATCAGGGCGGCGCACCAAACGAATCTCGTTTTCGCGCACAACTACGGTCTCAGGGCTTCTTTCCTTCATGTGTGCAGTTTACGGATCTTTGAGCAAAAGAGCAACCAAACGAACCGAATAAAACGTGCAATAACCGTGTAATGCTTAAAACAATAAAAAAGCACCTAGCTCGCGAGAGCTAAGTGCTTGATTTATAAGGATAAATCCTGGAGGCGCGACCCAGAGTCGAACTGGGCTAAACGGATTTGCAATCCGGTGCATAACCGCTTTGCTATCGCGCCATCTACTTTGACGAAAAAGGGAAGCATGGTGTGCTTCCCTTATCGAATTTGGAGCGGGAAACGAGGCTCGAACTCGCGACCTCAACCTTGGCAAGGTTGCGCTCTACCAACTGAGCTATTCCCGCATAAGACGCATATTCTAGCGCATTTTTTAGTCATCTTCAAGGATGCGCTAGAAAAATCTTAGTGCTTCACCGTCCCTGCTTTCGCATCCGTACCAGCGGTCGAACCAACAGCCACCACGGGCACTTCATCAGGCAATGGTGTTGGCATTTTCTCAAGTGCAATTTCTAACACTTTGTCAATCCAACGTACCGGTACGATTTCCAAACCGTTTTTCACGTTTTCTGGAATTTCTTGCAAGTCTTTGACGTTCTCTTCAGGAATCATCACGGTCTTGATGCCGCCCCGCAATGCAGCCAACAGCTTCTCTTTCAAACCGCCAATGGCTGTGACTTCACCACGCAAAGTGATTTCACCCGTCATCGCCACATCGGCACGGACAGGAATACCTGTCAGCGCAGAAACCAACGCAGTGGTCATCGCAGCGCCTGCGCTTGGGCCGTCTTTGGGCGTTGCGCCGTCAGGAACGTGGATATGAATGTCACGCTTCTCTAGCAACTCTTCAGAGATGCCCAGGCGGCGCGCGCGACTGCGCACCACCGTACGAGCCGCTTCAACAGACTCTTTCATCACATCGCCGAGCGAACCCGTGCGTGTGATGGTGCCTTTGCCAATCATGATGGCAGCTTCGATGGTCAGCAAGTCGCCGCCCACTTCGGTCCATGCCAAACCCACCACTTGACCGACTTGGTTGTCGGCCTCTGCGCGGCCATAGGTGTACTTGCGCACCCCAAGGAAGTCGGGCAAGTTGTCTGCTGTCACCTTGACTTGTGGCGTCATTTGCTTGAGCAACAAAGCCTTGACCACCTTACGGCAAATCTTAGACATTTCGCGCTCTAACGAACGCACACCCGCTTCACGCGTGTAGTAGCGAACGATGTCACGAACAGCGGCTTCGTCTACCGACAGTTCGGCATCTTTCACGCCATTATTTTTCATTTGCTTAGGCAGCAAATACTTCATCGCGATGTGCGTTTTTTCGTCTTCGGTGTAGCCAGACAAACGAATCACTTCCATACGGTCCAGCAACGCTGGCGGGATGTTCATCGAGTTGGATGTCGCCACAAACATCACGTCGCTCAAGTCGTAATCGACTTCCACATAGTGGTCAGCAAACTTGTTGTTTTGTTCAGGGTCCAACACCTCCAGCAACGCGCTAGAAGGATCACCGCGCGAGTCCATGCCAAGCTTGTCGATTTCATCCAGCAAGAACAACGGATTACGGGTGCCCACTTTGGTCAAGCTTTGTAGCACCTTGCCTGGCATAGCCCCGATATAGGTGCGACGATGACCACGGATTTCAGCTTCATCACGCATACCGCCCAAGGCCATACGCACATATTTGCGTCCCGTGGCTTTGGCAATCGATTGACCCAGTGAAGTTTTGCCCACACCAGGGGGGCCTACCAAGCAAAGAATCGGTGCTTTGACTTTGTCCACGCGTTGTTGCACTGCGAGGTATTCCAAGATGCGGTCTTTGACTTTATCGAGACCGTAGTGGTCTTCGTTCAACACGTCTTCGGCATTGCCAAGGTCGTGTTTGATTTTTGTCTTTTTGTTCCAAGGCAGGCCGACCAAAACATCGAGGTAGTTACGCACCACGGTGGCTTCAGCGGACATGGGGGACATGAGTTTGAGCTTCTTCAACTCAGCCTCAGCCTTCTTGCGTGCCTCTTGGGGCATGCGGGCGGCTTTGATCTTTTTCTCGATCTCTTCAATGTCCGCGCCTTCTTCGCCTTCGCCCAATTCTTTTTGGATGGCTTTGACCTGTTCATTCAGGTAAAAATCGCGCTGATTTTTTTCCATCTGGCGCTTAACGCGGCCACGGATTTTTTTGTCAACGTTGAGGATTTCAACTTCACGTTCGATTTGTTCAAACAAGTTGGACAAGCGATCACGCACAGGCGACAAGTCGAGCACGACTTGCTTGCTCTCAAGCTTCAAAGGCAAGTGCGCGGCGATGGTGTCGGCCAAACGACCCGCATCATCAATGCTGGCAATCGAAGTCAAAATTTCCGGAGGAATCTTTTTGTTCAATTTGACGTATTGGTCAAACTGCTGCATCACAGCACGACGCAAGGCCTCGACTTCGCTGCCGACTTCTGCGGGCAACACTTCGATGGGTGTGACGTGCGCGGTGAAATGTGACTCACCGTCTTCAATGCCGTCAACTTTGGCGCGTTGCTGGCCTTCGACCAGTACCTTCACGGTGCCATCTGGCAATTTGAGCATTTGCAAAATGGTCGACACGCAACCCACTTCGAACATGTCGGTGACAGATGGCTCGTCTTTAGCCGCAGCTTTTTGCGCCACCAGCATGATGCGGCGTTCAGCCGCCATGGCAGCTTCCAGGGCCTTGATGCTCTTGGGGCGTCCCACAAACAACGGAATAACCATGTGTGGAAAAACAACCACGTCGCGCAAGGGCAACAAAGGCAGTTCAAGAGGCGTAGCAGGTAGTAAGGGGTGTCCAGACATGGTCAGCCTTCCAGTAAAAAAGGGACAGGCTTTTTGCCCTGTCCCCGAGTTCAATCATTAGGCCTTTTTGGCAGCCTCTCGGTACACCAACAAAGGAGGTTTGTTTTCTTCAATGGTGGCCTCTTCAACCACCACTTT
>CANCGU010000235.1 GCA_947377705.1 Comamonadaceae bacterium | reverse complement strand
ATGTGAACGACGCCAATGGCACGCATGAAAAAATCAAAGGCCTCGGCGTGGTGGGCCATCAACCCTTGCTGCAACCCGGCGAGCAATTTGAGTACACCAGCGGCACGCGCCTGCGCACGCCCACGGGCACCATGCACGGCAGCTACTTTTGCGTGGCCGAAGATGGCGAGAAGTTTGATGTGGACATTCCCATGTTTGTGCTCGATGCGCTCAGCGATGAGCCGGGCAAACGCAACTTGCACTGAACACGCGCACCATGGGTGAATTTGACTTGATCGAGCGCTACTTCAAGCGCCCCACACACAAAGCCGCATTGGGCGTAGGCGACGACTGCGCTTTGCTCAACACCACGCCCGGCATGCAAATGGCCGTGTCAAGCGACATGCTGGTGGAAGGCCGTCACTTTTTAAGCACGGTTGACCCCGCCCGCTTAGGCCACAAAGCCTTGGCCGTGAACCTGAGCGATTTAGCCGCGGTGGGCGCAGAACCCTTGGCCTTCACCCTCGCCCTGTCGTTGCCACGCGTGGACGAAGTTTGGCTAGCAGGGTTTTCAAACGGCTTGCTGCGCCTAGCCGATGCCCACGGCTGCGAGCTGGTCGGCGGCGACACCACCCAAGGCCCACTGAACATTTGCATCACCGTGTTTGGCGAAGTGCCGCCCGGCGACGCGCTGCTGCGCCAAAACGCCCAAGTGGGTGACGACATCTACATCAGCGGCACCGTGGGCGACGCACGTTTGGCACTGGAGGTGTTTCGCGGTACGCAAACCATGTCAGGCGAAGCGTTTGAGCAAGCCCGTTTGCGCATGGAACAACCCACACCTCGCGTCGCACTGGGCGTCGCGCTGCGCGCGGTGGCCAATGCCGCCATTGATGTGAGCGATGGTTTGCTGGGCGACCTGGGCCACATCCTCAAGCGCTCAGGCGTAGGCGCTCAAATTGACACCACTTGGCTACAAGCCGCAGGCAACTTTGGCGAAGCGCACTTGCCCGCAGGCATCACCCCTGTACTGGCTGAGCTGCCTTGGAACAAGCGTCTTGAATTTGCCTTGTCTGGTGGGGACGACTACGAGCTGTGCTTCACCGCGCCCGTCAACCAACGCGAGCTGGTGCACGCCGCTGCATGGGAAACGAACACACCCGTCACCCGCATTGGCCGCATCACGCAAGCGCAAGGTTTGGTGGTGTTAGACCCACAAGGCCAGCCCATTGCCAAACGGTTTGCGTCGTTTGACCACTTTGCCTAAACACCGCACATGCTGAACCGCCGCTTCTTACTTGCTCACCCCGCCCACTTCATCGCCTTGGGCGCGGGCGCTGGCCTGTCGCGTTTGGCGCCTGGCACCGCTGGCACACTGTGGGCGTGGGCGGTGTTTTCACTCTTGCAACTGTGGCTCACCCCATTACAAATGGGTGTGCTGATCGCAGCGTCTACGTTGGTCGGTTGGTGGGCTTGCACCGTCACCGCGCGGCACATGGGGGTGGCTGATCCGGGCGCTATTGTTTGGGACGAGGTGATTGCATTTTGGTTGGTGCTGTGGCTGGTCACCCCCACCACGTTTGGGGGCCAACTGGGTGCTTTCTTGTTGTTTCGCTACTTTGATGCCGCCAAGCCCGGGCCTGTGCGCTGGGCCGATGGAGTGTTCAAAGGCTTGGGTTGGCGCGGTGGCTGGGGCATCATCTTTGATGACTTGGTGGCCGCGTTTTGTACGTTGTTGGTCATTGCCATTTGGAGGTCGCTATGAGTTCACACACTTTGACAGAACAACTGGCTGAAGCCTTGTTGCAACATGGGTGGATGCTCGCCACGGCTGAGAGCTGCACAGGCGGACTGATTGCCAGCCGATGCACAGATCTGTCTGGCTCTAGCAACTGGTTTGAACGCGGTTTTGTCACTTACTCGAACGAAGCCAAGCACGATATGCTGGGCGTGGACTCGGCTTTGATCGCTGAGCATGGCGCAGTCAGCGAGGCCGTGGCACAAGCCATGACGCTGGGCGCGATGCGGCGCTCTCATGCGCAAGTGACATTGGCAGTCACCGGCGTGGCGGGCCCTACAGGTGGCTCAGCTGAAAAGCCCGTAGGCACGGTTTGGTTTGCGTGGGCCACGCCCAGCGACGCTGGCCCGACGCTAGGCGCTGAAACAGCGTGGGTCAAAACTGAGGTGATGCACTTTCCAGGGGACCGGGCCGCCGTGCGTGAAGCCACCACACAACACGCGCTCAAAACCTTGCTGGATTTGCTGCAGCAGCGCTAAACCACGCGCGCTGACCCAGCAACTTTAAGCAGGCAAAACTGCTGGAAAAACTTTTCCCACCGCCACCCCCAACCGCGCCATGCGGTTGCGCATGGTCAGCACCGCCTTGTCTTTGCTGATGAGTTGGGTTTGGTGTTCAGCCGCGAGGTCAATGAACTTTTGGTCGTCTGCGTCTTTGCAGACAAACAATGCTTTGACGGCAACCGGCATAAGCTGCGCATGTGCGTCAAATTGCGCCAAGATGTCTTGCGCCACAAGTTGGCTAAACGCCAAACGTTGGGCAATGTGTGTGTAGGCCAACACACGTTCCAGTTCGTCACGCATGACTTGCGTGGCCAACCATTGCACAGTTTTATTCGTCAAGGCCTCCAGCAGCGCTGGCGTGGTCGGGTCTTTGTACAGCCACAGATCGAGCACGATGTTGGTGTCAAGCACCACGCGCACGGGTGTCATGGTTTGTCGCGCATCGAGCCTGCACGCAAGTCAAAGCGGAACATGCGGCACTCAATCGGGCCGTTCCACATGGGCACGCGGCGCGATTCTTTGAAACGCATGCGGCTGGGCAGCTTGAGGTCGGGGGTCAACATCCATGCGGTCCAGCCGGGGTAGTTTTTCTTCCAGTGGCTGGCGAGTTGAGCAAAGAAATCGCCGCCGTCTTCGGTTTGTGCAATGTCGCGTGCGCCAAAGCGTGGCACATCGTCTCGCACCATGCCACCACCCGTCGATACGTCATCAAAACCAGCATCGCCGTTTTGGTTCACGTCTTCGTAGGGCGAGACATATTCCGTCGGCGGCGAATAGCGCGCACGACGCGCCGCACCCGCAATACCTGCGGCTTCGATACGTTCGCCATAAGGGGGGTTGACCAACATCACGCCCGGCACATCGCAGGGGGGCATACGTTGCAAGGCATCACCGCCGCGCAGCTGCACAGCGTGGGCCACACCCGCGCGCTCGGCGTTGCGTTGTGCAAAGTCGACCATGCGAAAGGCGACGTCACTGCCGTAAATCAGCGCACGGGGCTCGCACTCTTGCGCGCGCGCGTTGTCAAGCAAGCCGTGCCACACATGCTCTTGGTAGGGGATAAGTTTTTGGAAACCAAATTTGCGCATGGAACCCGGTGCAATATGGCAAGCAATTTGCGCGGCTTCCACCGCAATGGTGCCGCTGCCGCAGCACGGGTCATACAGCGGCACACCTTGGGCCACCAAACCGTCGGGGTTGGCTGGCGTGCCGTCACCTTGGCTCCAACCGCTGGCGGCCAGCATGGCGGCGGCCAGTGTTTCTTTCAATGGGGCATCGCCTTTGTCGGCGCGCCAGCCGCGCTTGAACAGGGGTTCACCCGAGGTGTCGATGTAGAGCGTGCAGTGTTCGGTGGTCAAGTGGGCGTAGATGCGTGCATCAGGCCATTGCGTGTTGACATCGGGACGCACACCAAACTTGTGGCGAAAGCGGTCAGCCACCGCGTCTTTGATTTTGAGGGCGGCAAAGTTCAAGCTTTTGAGCGGGCTGTGTTGCGCGGTGATTTCAATTTTGAATGTTTCTTTGGGTGAAAACCACAGCTCCCACGCCACCTCACACGCAGCGCGGTAGAGGTCTTCTTCTTGACGGTATTGGGTGTGCGACAACTCGACCAACACGCGCTGTGCCAAGCGGCTGTGCAGATTAAGTTGCAACACATCGCGCCAAGAAGCGCGCACCATCACGCCCGCGCGAAAGGCCCGCAAGTCATCGTCGCCCACACCCGTGATGCGCCGCACTTCTTCGGCCAAATAGGATTCGACGCCTGCCGCACAGGGCAAGAAGAGATGGAGTTG
>CANCGU010000234.1 GCA_947377705.1 Comamonadaceae bacterium | reverse complement strand
CACCGCTGGTGATCGATTTTTCCTCGCATGTGCTCTCGCGCAGCGTCGACTGGTCCAAAGTGGGCTTGGCTTTCGGCGGCGCCCAGAAAAACATTGGCCCTGCAGGTGTGACGTTGGTGATCGTGCGCGAAGACTTGCTGGGCCATGCACTCAAAATTTGCCCCAGCGCGTTCAACTACAAAACAGTAGCCGACAACGGCTCGATGTACAACACGCCACCTACGTACAGCATTTACATGGCAGGCCTGACCTTCCAGTGGCTCAAGCGCCAAAAAGCTGGTGAACTCTGTGGTGTGGCTGCGATGGAGCAACAAAACATCGCCAAAGCCAAGCTGCTGTATGACTTCTTAGACAACTCCAGCTTTTACAGCAACAAAGTGGCGCACGACTGCCGCTCACGCATGAACGTGCCCTTCTTCTTAGCCGACGAGTCGCGCAACGACGCCTTCTTGACAGGCGCCAAAGCCGCCGGTCTGTTACAACTCAAAGGCCACAAGTCCGTCGGCGGCATGCGTGCCAGCATCTACAACGCCATGCCCATCGAGGGTGTGCAAGCGCTGGTAACTTACATGCAAGCGTTTGAAAAATCCCAGGCGTAAACACGCACAAAACGAAATACATGAGCCAACAACCCATCCAGTCTGATGCCCTCGCCGCTTTGCGTGTGCAAATCGACGCACTCGACAAACAGTTGCTGCAGTTGGTCAACGACCGCGCCAAAGTGGCGGAGCTTGTTGGCGAGATCAAACGCGCTGAAGGTTCTCCCTTCTTCCGTCCTGACCGCGTGGCGCAAGTGATTGACAAAATCACCCAAGCCAACCCAGGCCCCCTGAAAAACGAACACATCGCGTCCATTTGGCGCGAAATCATGTCGGCTTGCTTGGCACTCGAAGCCCCACAACGCGTGGCGGTGCTCGGCCCCCAAGGCACGTTTTGCGAACAAGCCGCGATTGAGTTTTTCGGCAGCGCGGCCAATCTGATTTACTGCGCCAACTTTGACGAAGTCTTCCATGCCACCGCCGCAGGCACCGCGCAATACGGCGTGGTGGGCATGGAGAACTCCACCGAAGGCGTGGTGGCCCGTTCACTCGACTTGTTCTTGCGCTCGCCCGTGCATGTGGTGGGCGAAGTTAGCTTGCTAATACGCCACAACCTCTTGCGCCAAAGCAACGCAGATGCCGGCATTGAGGTGGTCATGGCCCACCCCCAAGCTTTGGCGCAGTGTCAAGGTTGGTTGTCGCAACACTTGCCACACGTCGAACGCCGCGCTGTGACCAGCAACGCAGAAGGCGCACGCTTGGCGGCCACCAACCCCGCTTGGGCCGCTTTGGCCAGTGAACGTGCAGCCAGCCAGTTTGGCCTGCACATCGTGCACCACGCCATCCAGGACGAGGCGTACAACCGCACGCGGTTTGCCGTCATTGCCCTGCCACAAACTTTGGCTACGCCACCCGCATCTGGCAACGACTGCACCAGCTTGGTCGTGTCGGTTCCCAACCGCCCGGGCGCTGTACACGACTTGCTCGTACCGCTCAAAAACAACGGCGTGTCTATGACGCGCTTCGAGTCACGCCCCGCCAAATCGGGCCAGTGGGAGTACTACTTCTACATCGACATCCAAGGCCACATCAGCCAGCCCCATGTGGCGGCAGCCCTGCAAGAGCTGCAAGGCTTGTGTGCGTTTTACAAAGTCTTGGGTTCTTACCCCGTCTCTGAATGACGTTCCAGCGGCTGGCCCTCATCGGCTGTGGCCTGATGGGCGGCTCGTTTGCGCTCGCCTTGCGCGAGGCGGGTCTTGTGCAAACCATTGCCGGTTTCAGCGCCTCTGAAAAAACCCGCCAACGCGCCGTCGAGCTCAAGGTCATCGACCAAGCTTGCACCAGCGTAGCCCAAGCCGTGCAAGGCGCAGACTTGGTATTGTTAGCCGTGCCTGTGGGCGCGATGCACGCCAGCTTTGCCGCCATGCGCGATGTGTTGCAGCCCAACGCATTGTTGATGGACGTGGGCTCCACCAAATGCGATGTGATTGCCGCTGCGCAAGCCACCTTGGGCGACCGCTTGGCGTGCTTTGTCCCCGCTCACCCAATTGCGGGCAAAGAAGTGGCCGGCATCGAACATGCGCAAGCGTGTCTGTACCAAGACCGTCGCACCATCCTCACGCCCCTGCCCAAAACCGGCATTCACCGCCTGCAAGCTGCACATGATGTGTGGAGCGCCATTGGCAGCCACGTCAGCACACTCACGCCCGAGGCGCATGACGCCACGTTTGCCGCCGTCAGCCACTTGCCGCACATGCTGGCATTTGCCGCCGTCAATGCGCTCATGGCACAGCCACAAGGTGCCGCATTTTTAGACATGGCAGGGCCTGGCTTTAGAGACTTCTCCCGCATTGCTGCCAGCGACGCCGCTGTGTGGCGCGACATTCTGAGCGCCAACCACACAGAAGTGCTCACACAAATCGCTCACTTTCGCGCCGCGCTTGACCAGTTTGAAACCGCTTTGAAGTCGAGCGACACCTCGGCCTTGCAACACCTGATTCAACAAGCCAGCGATGTGCGCTCGGCTTGGTCGCTGCAAGCGGGTCATGCTTGCAACACAGCTCCTGAAGACTAATCCATGTTCGCCACTGCCTTCCTCGACCTTCCCGCGCTGCAAGGCGCCTCAGGCACCGTCACGCTGCCCGGCTCTAAAAGCATCTCGAACCGCGTGTTGTTGCTCTCTGCGCTTTGCCAAGGCACCACCGTCGTGCACGACCTGCTGGACTCTGATGACACCCGTGTGATGTTGGCCGCACTGCGCCAACTCGGCTGCAATGTGGACGTACAAGGCACGACCGTGACCATCACGGGCTTAGGCGGTCAGCTCAAGCACCACGATGCGATTGAGTTTTTCATGGGCAACGCGGGCACCGCCATGCGCCCACTCACCGCTGCGCTCGCTGTGCTGGGTGGCGACTTCACGCTCAAAGGCGTGCCCCGCATGCATGAGCGCCCGATTGGCGACTTGGTCGATGCGCTGCGCTTGCTGGGCTGCCACATTGACTACTTGGGCAACGATGGCTTTCCGCCTCTGCGCATTGGTAAGCCGACCTTGAAACTCGATGCACCCATTCAAGTGCGTGGCGATGTGTCCAGCCAGTTCCTCACGGCGTTGTTGATGGCCTTGCCTTTGGCGGCCAAAACGCAAGAGATTGTGATTGAAGTGGTGGGTGAACTCATCAGCAAGCCCTACATCGACATCACGCTCAACTTGCTGGCCCGTTACGGCATTGCAGTCCAGCGCGATGGCTGGCAACGCTTCACGATTGCGCAGGGTTGCAGCTATCAATCCCCTGGCTCGATTCACGTCGAGGCCGATGCCTCATCAGCGAGCTACTTCATCGCTTTAGGCGCCATCGCTAAAGGTGATGGCATTCGCATTCAAGGCGTGGGCGCAGACTCGATTCAAGGCGACATCCGCTTCATGGACGCAGCCGAGGACATGGGTGCAAAAATTACAAGCGGCCCTAACTGGCTCGAAATCCACCGAGGCGCTTGGCCTCTCAAAGGCATCACCCTCGACTGCAACCACATCCCCGACGCGGCCATGACCTTGGCCGTGATGGCGCTGTACGCCGATGGCCCCACCACGCTGCGCAACATTGCCAGCTGGCGTGTCAAAGAAACAGACCGCATCGTGGCCATGGCCACCGAATGCCGCAAGCTCGGCGCCACAGTAGAAGAAGGCCCAGACTGGATCACGGTTCACCCGCTACCCAATGGCCAACACACCCGCGCCACAGCACAAGGCCAATGGCAAGCTGCCAGCATTCACACGTATGACGACCACCGCGTCGCCATGTGTTTCTCGCTCGCGGCTTTCAATGCCGACCAAATCCCCGTTCGCATAGAAGACCCCAAGTGCGTGGCCAAAACCTTCCCTGATTATTTCGAGGCTTTGTTCTCCGTTGCGCGCACAGACGCAAGCAACATCCCCGTCATTTGCATCGACGGCCCCACGGCCTCGGGCAAAGGCACTTTGGCCAGCCGTGTGGCACAAGCCTTGGGTTACCACTACCTCGACTCAGGCGCGCTGTA
>CANCGU010000233.1 GCA_947377705.1 Comamonadaceae bacterium | reverse complement strand
TAGCCCACCACATGACCGTTGGCTTTGAGCGCCAAAATGACACGCTGCTTTTGTCCTGGGTTGACGCGGCAAAACAAATTTGCGGTTTCTACGCGGCGTTGTAACGCTTGGTCGTCGAGTTGGGCCACTTCTTTGCCAGTCAACACCCCCGTCACATCAATGTTCAATTGCGCGCACACATGGCGCGTGACCAAATCACTGTCGCCTGTGACGACTTTGATGGTGACGCCTGCTTGTTGAAGCTTCGCTAGGGCAGGGGCCGCGCTTTCTTTGGGAGGATCGAGAAAAGCGGCAAACCCCGCCAGCACCAAGGCCGATTCATCGTTCACCACGGCCATGGCGTGATCGCGCGGCACTTCACGCCATGCCACGCCGAGCACGCGCAAGCCATCGCTTTCCAGCGCATGGAAGCGGTCGCGAATCGCTTGTGTGCTGGCATCGTCCATCACTTGTTGTTCAATGCGGCCTTCTACGTTGACTTCGACATGGGTACACAAGCGAACCATGTCTTCCGCCGCACCTTTGGCGACCAGCCAGCGCTGTGTACCGTTGTCGACCAACACCGAGACGCAGCGACGTTCAAAGTCAAACGGTATTTCGTCGATTTTTTGCCAAGCACGGACATCGATGGTTTGGTGATTCAGAATGGCTTCGTCGAGTGGGCTTTTCAGTCCCGTTTCAAAGAAACTGTTGATGTAAGCCAGTTCTAAAACACGCGGGCTGTCTTGACCGCTGACGTCTAAATGGCGCTCTAACCGAATCTTGGCTTCGGTCAGCGTGCCTGTTTTATCTGTACACAGCACATCCATAGAACCCAAGTCTTGAATGGCTGTTTGGCGCTTCACAATCATTTGGAGTTTGGCCAACCGGATGGCACCACGCGACAGCGTGACCGACACCACCATCGGCAACAGCTCAGGCGTCAAACCCACGGCCAACGCGACCGCAAACAAAAACGACTCCAACCAAGGTTTATGAAACCATGCATTGACCAACACCACAAACAAGACCAACACCACGGTCAACCACATGATGAGCATGCCAAATTGGCGCGTGCCTATTTCAAACGATGTTGCGGGCGTGGGCTTTTGCAGGCTGTCCGCAATGTCACCCATCGCCGTTTCAGCGCCAGTCTTGATGACTAGCACGCGTGCGCTACCACCAATGACGGATGTCCCCATGAACACTGCATTGCTGGCTTCTTGCAGATCGGTCGCCGTTGCGAGCAAGCGATGCGTGTGTTTTTCAACGGGGTAGGCTTCACCCGTGAGCAACGATTGGTTGACGAAGAAATCGTTCGCTTCTAGCACCAACGCATCGGCAGGTACCAAACTGCCGGCACTCAACAAGGCCACATCACCTGGCACCACATCGCGGAGCGGTATTTCTATGGGCTGGCCATCACGCAGGACGGTCGCGCGTACAGACACCGATTGCCGAAGTTTGTCGGCGGCTGCATTGGCTCGAAACTCTTGCACAAAGTCCAAGCTGACGCTGAGCAAGACGATGCCGCTGATGATGATGAAGTTTGTGATTTCGCCCGTGAGTACCGACACCGAGCTAGCCAACAAGAGCACCACGACCAACGGATTTTTAAAACGGGCAAGAAACTGCCGAATCAGCGACGGACCTTGGTGGTTGGAGAGCGTGTTGGGTCCAAAGGTGCGGGCGCGTTCCTGTGCTTCAACGGACGACAGTCCCGCGCTTGATGCCTGATCCGCGTATTCGCTTGGCGTTCCTATCCACCAAGGCACTGCACTGGCGCTGTTTTTTGGGGCGGCTGAATCTTGGCGCATCGCGATCTTTGAATTTTCTTAATCGTAGTCCCGAAACTGGGTGAATTTTCGATTAGAATTCTGCTTTCGGAATTAAACACTCCACGCGGGAATAGCTCAGTTGGTAGAGCGCAACCTTGCCAAGGTTGAGGTCGCGAGTTCGAGCCTCGTTTCCCGCTCCAATTTCAAAGAGCCCCTGAAACACATGTTGCAGGGGCTTTTTTGTATCTATCGAAGCAACACAGATGACCCACCGAAGTTTGGATGCGCCCACCTCGCAAGAGTTATTTCGCCTGACCGATAACGGTTCCGGTGGGTGGTTGCAGACTGCCAAGCGTCGATTGAAATTTCGTTTGCGGTATTGGTGGTGTGAAGCACATTTACAACGCATTCACAGTTTCTTTCAAGCGCACGGATTGGCTGAACTCACGCATACCGAATTGCCTGTGATGTTGCGTCCCATGCGCCCTTATCTATGGGGCGGTTTAGGGGCTGAGGCACGTACCCATGCCATGCTGGCGCATTTTGAGTGGTTGATGGCGCGCCACTCCGCCCACGCGGTGGTTGATTTTTACAAGCGCGGCGCGTACACGTTTTTCAAGCAAAGCTACCCTGAGGGCGAGATCACCATTGACATCGAACCTGGTCGGGGCTTGGGACGAGAGGGTGAGTTTGAATTGCACCTGAAGTTCAACGGTGCGGCTGTCATGCGAGCGGCCTTCAGCATCTTGCCTTCAGAAATGGTGGGCATCAAAGCGCCCGGTTTTGTCATGGCCATTGGCAACATGCAGGGACAGCGGTTTTTGAATCAAGAAATCAAATTTGTGACTCAAAAAATGGAGCGTACCCGTCCACAAAACATCTTGATGACAGCCTTGCAAGGTTTAGCCTCAGGCTGGCAGCTGGTGGGCATGGTGGGTGTGTCTGATGCGGCCCACGTTTATTCGGGTTATCGCAGTTTGTCCCAGCGGGTGGGGCAGAGCTATGACGCCTTGTGGCAAGAAATGGGCACCACGGGGGCGCTGTCTGAGGTGCATTGGAATTTACCCATTCAATGGGTGGCACGATCAGAGCAAGACGTACCTTCTAACAAGCGTTCGCAATTGCGTCGCAAAAACGAAATTCGCCAAAAGATTTTTGACGAAGTAGCTCACAACAGCGCAGGCCTTTGAGGCCTTTGCTGTTGGGTCAGTGCTTATTTCTTTGGCAGTGTGCCGCCGCTCTTGACGCATTCATCCAGAGTTTTGAACTCGGTGAACTTCTTCGTGCGTTCGTAACTGGCACTGCTCTTGTCGTGGCAAATACCAGTTTCTGACTTTTTTACAGGCTCCGAGGGCGCAGCGGGCTGACCTGCTGGGGCGCGACCCCCACTTTTCATGCATTCGTCCATTGAGGCGAAAGCGGTGAATTTCTTGGTATTGCCAAACGAGGGGCTTGATTTGTCATGGCAAATGCCTGAGTCTGACTTTTTTACCACAGGATCTTGCGTTTCCTTTTTGTCTGCAGCTTGAGATGCACTGATGCAAAAGCCTAGGGCGGCAGCGAGTAAAAACTGGGCGGTGGCGCGTTGGGTCATGACAAGTTTCCTATAGGTTGCTCATTCGCTTAAGGGTTTGAGTGCAGCTTTTAAAAAAGCTATGTAAATATAGACTAAAAAATATCTGAAATCGATGCATATGTGGGCCAAGTCGTCAGAGTGTCTGACGTAAAATTCATCCTCACTAAGACACTGCCCGAGTGGTGAAATTGGTAGACACAAGAGACTTAAAATCTCTCGCTTCCGTAAGGGGCGTACCGGTTCGATTCCGGTCTCGGGCACCAATCAATAGGCACAAGGAAGGAGTTTCGTCATGGCACGCTACAACGCCGCGTATGAAATTCATGTGCACGGACTGATCCCTCTCCAGACAGAGGTTGGCTTGGCGCAGCTGCAAGACGCGCTGCGCCCTTTGTGGCAATACGCCGGCGCCACCTCGTTGGAAGACGGCGCCACCAGTTCATACCCAGAAGAACCAGGCATTCGCTTCAATCCAGAAGAGCGCACTTTGCAGATGTGCTGGACAGTTGCCGGTGACGACGATTTCCGCCAAAGCTTAGACGAAATGTGCATGAGCTTGAACGAGCTAACCGCTGCTGGTGCGCCCATTGAAGTCACGTTTTACGACAATGATTTTGACGATGAAGACGAAGCGCGCGGTCAAGACTCGCGTGATGACTTCATCATGTTGTTTGTGGGGCCGACACCGGCAGACATCATGCAGGCGCAACGTGACATGCTGGTCAATGACGTCATTCACCTGATGGAGCG
>CANCGU010000232.1 GCA_947377705.1 Comamonadaceae bacterium | reverse complement strand
CGACTTTCATTCAGGAGGTGGTTGCCTACCGACGCGACGGTCGATTTTTTGACCAAGGCAATGTCGCACTTAGTAGCGCCACCGAAGTGGTGAAAAGCTTTCTAGTCGCGATGCAAGCGCGCGACTTAGCGCAAGCCCAAACCCACTTGCATGCCAACTTTCAAATGGTATTTCCAGGTGGCCAAACCTTCCATCGCCTCGAAGAACTCGTGGCTTGGGCAATAACCCGTTACCAACGCGTCGAAAAAACCTTTACGCACTTTGACGAATCATGGCAAGGCGACCGCACAGTGGTCTATTGCGCTGGCAACTTGAACGGTGTTTGGCCCAACGGCACAGCCTTTGACAACATCCGTTTCATCGATCGCTTTGAAGTTGTCACTGGCCAACTTGCCCGACAAGATGTTTGGAATGATTTGGGCGAACATGACTGCAAATACCCTTTCACAAAATGACACAAAATAATGTTTGCTTATTTTCACGCCGAAATTTACTAATATGTAGCTTGGGCAGCTCGTTGAGTTCAGCCCTAGTCGCGCAAAGAAACTACCCCGATCGACCGATCAAAACAATCATTCCAAACTCACCAGGCAGCTCGGTTGACACCATCGGTCGGTTGGTGATGAATGAAGTATCTAAGCTCATCGGCCAGCCACTCGTCATCGACAACCGCGCAGGGGCGGCGGGTGCTATCGGGGTAGAAGCCACACGTTCGGCTTTAGCCGATGGGTATTCAGTCTTGATCGGATCGAGCAGCGCTGTTTCGGTGGCACCTTTTCTTCAAAAGGCAGTGACGTACCAGCCGCTTCGAGATTTTGATTTAATCGCGCTCATGGCACTTTTGCCGAACGTACTGGTCTGCCACCCTAGCTTGCCTGTTAATTCGGTGACGCAATTTCTGGCTTACGTACGCAACAAAAATGGCGATACCAAAATGGCATCAGCAGGCATTGGCTCGGTCAGCCACTTGGCTGGTGCTGCCTTACAGGTTGCGGGGGGATTTGAGTCGTTGCATGTCCCTTACCGTGGAGGTAGTCAAGGCGTTGCTTCGGTCGTTTCAGGCGAGACCGATTGGGTACTCACACCAGCCCCAGCAGCTATGTCGCTGGTGGCAGGCAAACGTTTGAAACTCTTAGGTCATAGCCTAGCCCCCACACATCATCCGCTAGGCAACACACCCTCCATTGGTAGTGAGTTGACAGGATTTGAATTTGCCAGTTGGATTGGTCTGATGGGGCCAACAGGCATGCCTACATCCGTAGTGTCCTTACTCAATAAAACTGTAGCGCAAGCCTTGCAAAGCCCTTCCCTCGCTAAAGCTTTGGAAACAAATGGCGCCATCGTTAAGTCCTCGACCCCGGAGGAATTTCGTACCTATTTAACCAAAGACTTGGACACCACACGGCGTGCAGTACAAGCTGCAAACGTGAAGCCAGAATAAAACATCAATTGCACAAATATTGCACACTGATCAATAACTAAAGAGCGTGCAGTCACCCCAAGTCGCAAGTTAATGAAGTGAGCTCACAAAGTCCAACAACAGTTGGTTGAACGCCCCAGGTGCTTCCACCTCGGGCAAGTGACCAATGTCAGGCAGTTCAACCAAACGTCCGTTAAGCAGTTGGGGTAAGAGCAGATCGGCATTTTCTTTTCGCGGGTTAATTTGGTCTTCACTGCCTTGCACCAGCAGCACCGGCATGGTCAAGGCCGATGCCAAGTCGGGGGTATAGAAGCTACTCAACCTAAACGACACCGCACGCAACAAACCCGCCGCTTGCGTGCCTCGCGTAACCTCCAACAGCATGGCACGCAACTCCGGCGAGGCGTGAGGCCCCACCAAATTGTCGACGCCCGCATCGCCGTATTGGTAGCTGCCCAAGCGGATACGCCGAGCGCGCGCCTCAAATTTCTCGCGACGTTCTGGGCTGACATGCTTTTGGCCAACCCCTGTACCGGTCAAGATCAAACGCTGCACACGCTTTGGATGACGCATAGCAAAGGCCTGCGCCACCACCGACCCAAATGAATTTCCACACAAGGCAAACTGTTGCAAACCCAGAGCTTGGGTGAAGTCCGCCACAGCCTGTGCATAGTCGGCATCGCTGGGATGCTCGGTCTTGAGGTTATCGCTCATCCAGTAGCCGGGCGCGTTCCAAGCTATCACACGAAAGTGTGAGCTCAAGGCTGCGAACTGAAAGCGGTAATAGTTGGCATTGCTGCCAATACCATGCAAAAACAAGACGCAAGGCGCGTTGGTAGGTCCCGCCTCGAGGTAGGAAAAGCGGTCACCTAAATAACGTACTTGCGCTTGCAAGGGAATGCGTGCAAACCGAACTTCGGGCAGTGCAGGAAAGGCCGTGGTCTGTGTCATGATCGGTGTCAATTTCAAAGAGATCAAAGTATCTCGAGCGCCGGATAATACCCACAGTTTTTAGGAGCCCCACATGAAACAGTGGCTAGTGGTTTTGTTTTCAGCCCTTTGTCTGTCCACAGGACCTGTGGGAGCGCAAGAGTGGCCAACCCGCCCCGTCAAATTGATCGTGCCCTACCCTGCCGGAGGAGGCGTGGATGTGATGGCACGCGCCCTAGCTCAACGTTTGCAAGACAAATGGCAGCAACCCATCACCATCGACAACCGCCCGGGCGCCAACACCCTGATTGGCACCGAAGCGGTGGCCAAGGCCAGCGACAACCACACCTTGTTGTTCACCACCGACGCCACCTTCACCATCAATCCACACCTCTACAGCACGCTGCCTTACGACGCCGAGAAAGACTTTGCACCCGTCACGCAGTTGGTGGCTTTTAGTCAAATGCTAGTGGCTAACGCAAACCTGCCAGCGAACAATCTCAAAGAACTATTGGCTTTGGCCAAAGAAAAACCAGGGTCTTTGTCGTATGCGTCATATGGGCCTGGCAGCCAACCCCAGTTAGCTACCGAAATGCTCAAGCAAAAAACCGGGGTGTTCATCGTGCACATTCCCTACCGTGGCATTCCGCAAGCAGTGACGGCGGTGGTGAGCGGCGAGGTGCAACTCACCTGGTCGGGCATTGTCTCGTCGCGTGCCCACATTGCAAGCAAACGCATCAAACCCTTGGCCTATGGTGGCAAAACCCGTGTCCCAGCCTACCCCGATGTACCCACCATGACCGAATTGGGATTTCCCGAAGTAGACGCCAACGTGTGGGTGGGTTTGTTTGCGCCCGCGAACTTTGCGCCTGCCTTGGTGAGCCGCATGCACCGCGACATCTTGGCCGTGATCAGCGAGCCCGACTTTCGCAGCAAAGAGATCGAAGGCAAGTCTTATGACTTTGTAGGCGCGGGACCAGAAGAATTTCGTCGTCACATTCGCAGCGAAAGCGCCTCGCGCAGAACCACCATCAAAGCCTCTGGGACAACCATCGATTGACTACTACCGTCTGGCGAGACTTGACGCAAGCCCAACTCGATTGGGCCTATGACCAAACCCAGCATGCGACCAACATGGCTGAGGTAATGGCCGAATGTGCTGCACTGAGCGCCCAAGCGCGCGCCCTGCTACAAACCCAAGGCATCGAGGTGAAGCGCTTGGCTTACGGACCCACAGAGGTGCAAGCCCTCGATTGGTACACCAGCCAAACGCCCAACGCACCGCTGGTGTTTTTTATACATGGCGGGGCATGGCGGCGTGGCCAAGCCCAAGACTATGCAATGGCCGCGGCATGGCTCCACCAACTTGGCGTCCATTTGGTAGTGCCCGATTTTTCGGCGGTGACCGATGTGCAGGGCAGCTTGCTGACCATGGTCGATCAGTTGCAACGCGCCTTGACCTTCACCGCAAAAACGGCGCCAAACTTCGGTGCTAATGCACAGCGAATTTATGTGGTGGGCCATTCATCGGGCGCGCACTTGGCAGCTTGCTTGGGCGCCTACAACTGGCATCATCAAGGGGTCTACCCCACGCCAGTGCATGCGCTGATGTGTTGCAGTGGCATGTACGAGCTTGAGCCCGTGAGCCTGTCCGCGCGCAGCCAATATGTGAGCTTCAACCCCAAGACCTTACAAGACTTGAGCCCCCAGCGTCATTTGCACCACTTCAATATGCCCATCGCGCTGTT
>CANCGU010000231.1 GCA_947377705.1 Comamonadaceae bacterium | reverse complement strand
CCCACCACGTAGTTCCACACCAAATCGTTGGGGCGCAAGAAGCTGAAGGTCGACGCCATGTCTTTGCCCTTCATCAAACCGCCCTTGGCAAACTGCCCTTCACGGTACTTCACGAATCCTTCGTCAATGAACACATCCAAGACGCCCGTATCTGTGAAATCAATCAAAGTCGTCAACAACGTGGTGCTGGCGACAGGTTTTTCACCACGCGCCGCCAAAACAGCGAGTGCGCTGGAAAGAATGGTGCCGCCGACGCAGAAACCCAAAGCGTTGATTTGCTTAGCGCCGCCAATTTCTTGCACCACCTTGATGGCTTGAATGGCCACGTCTTCCACATAGTTGTCCCATGTGGTGTTTTTCATACTGTCATCGGGGTTACGCCAGCTCACCACGAAGGTGCGGTGACCTTGGCTGACGGCGTAGCGAATGAACGAATTCTCGGGCTGCAAATCTAAGATGTAGAACTTGTTGATACAAGGCGGGATGAACAAGAACGGACGCTCAAAGACCTTGGCGGTGAGCGGTTTGTATTCGAGCAATTGAAAAAATTCGTTTTCAAACACCACTTTACCTTCGGTGGTGGCCACGTTTTTGCCCACCTCGAACAAGCTCTCATCCGTCATTGACACATGGCCTTGTTGCAAATCGTGCATCAAGTTTTGGATGCCTTTGGAAATGCTTTCGCCTTTGGTTTCAATGGCTTTTTGCTGCGCTTCGGCATTCAGCGCCAAGAAATTGCTGGGCGCTGAAGCTGCCGCCCATTGCTCGACAGCAAATTGAATGCGGGCTTTGGTTTTGGCATCGGTTTCGGCGGCCTCTGTGAGCGCCATCATCGTGCGTGTGTTGAGCAAATACGCCGCAGCTGTATAGGCGGCCATCGGGTTGTGTGACCATGCGTCAGCTGAGAAGCGTCTGTCTTTGACCTTGGGTGCACCTTGCAAACTTTGGTTCCACAGCTCAGTGGCCTCGGCCACGTACTGTTTGTGCAGGGCTTCCAATTTATCGGCTGCAAAACTCAAGGATGGTGTGTCTGTATCTCCCCCACCGATTGTTTTAAATGAGGCCAAAGCTTTGAGCCAGCTATCCCCCAGGCTCTTGAGGGCCGCATTCTGATCCATCACATATCTCCTATACAGTCGCTATTCACTTTTCAACTGTCACCAGTATGTCAGTGATTTCCCTTCGAATTTCTGACAGATATCAAACTCAAGCGAAAACCCCTAGATGTATTTAGTCCTGATCGCGTGGATTTACGTGGCCTTCATGATGGCCGTGGCCGAAGCAACGAGCCCTGTGGGTTCTCTGCTGGGGGCCATGTTTACTTTTTTGCTCTACGGTGTTTTACCGATGAGCGTGGTGGGCTACATCATGGGCACACCCGCCAGGCGTCGTGCCATCAAAGCCAAAGAAGCCGCAGAGCGCGCCGAATCAAGTGCGCCAGATGCACACCGCGAAACGTCCGGTGACGCCATCGCGTCGGTAAGAAAAGAGCCTTGATTGCTGCGAGACCGTGCACCACGCTTGTGAGCTGTCGTTGCCTGCGACAGCAACCACGCCCAAGGCTTGCAAGCGCAAGCGCGCCAAGCCCGCTAGATCAGCCAACCATTTGTGCGGACGCAAGGGGTGTGGCTTGAAATACCCCTCAGCAGCGAACGCGTCACGGACATCGTCTCCGACCTCAAACGCATCCGGGCCAATACACGGGCCTAACCAGACGCGAACCCGCTCAGGAGACACGCCTGCCTGCGCACACACCGCACGCACCGTTTGCTCCAACACCCCCGCCGCCAAGCCTCGCCAGCCCGCATGGGCCGCAGCCACCACGCGCCCTGCATCATCCGTGAACAACACTGGCAAGCAGTCGGCCACCATGATGGTGCAAGCCACTTGCACGTCTTGGGTGATGCAGGCATCGGCCCGCGTGCCGTCTGGCGTAGAGGCATGCACCTCGGCCACGTCCACCCCATGCACTTGCGTTAAAAACACAGGCCTTGCGCCACTCAACTGCGCTTGTAACAAGGCGCGGTTCTGAGCAACGGCGCGGGGATCGTCCCCCACATGATCGCCAAGATTCAACCCATCAAATGGCGCGTTCGACACCCCGCCGATACGCGTGGTGCAAAGCGCCTGCACACCCTCAGGCAGCGCCCAATTTATGGGCCACAGCAAAGCTGAATGGGTCGGGGCAGAAGGCTGGGTCATAGGGCTAAAGGATATCCCGAACGCGACGGCCGGCCATGCAACACGGCGGTAGACTCAAGCTTCATTTCAACTCGCAGCACACGACCATGATTCTCGAACTCGCCGACATCCGTATTCAGCCCAACCAACAAGCTGCTTTTGACGAAGCCATTCAACGTGGCGTAGACACCGTCATCTCCAAAGCCAAAGGTTTTGAGGGCTACAAAATCAACCGTGGCATCGAGTCGCCCGAGCGCTATGTGCTGCAAATTTTCTGGACAACTCTAGAAAACCACACCGTGGACTTCCGCGAGTCACCCGCTTTCGCCGAGTGGCGCGCCATTGTGGGCCCCTTCTTCGCTCAACCCCCCGTGGTCGAGCACTTCGAGCTTGTGAGCAAATCACACGACTGACCCATTTCACTGGAGACACGCATGCGCTACTTATTCGAACCTACGCCGGTTGTTTCAGTGCCCGTTGTAGGCAAAACCGACCACTTCCCCGTGCACCGTATTTACTGCGTAGGCCGCAACTACGAAGAGCACGCCAAAGAAATGGGCTTCACAGGCCGTGAACCACCCTTTTTCTTTCTAAAGCCAGCCGACACCCTCGTGGTGGTCAATGCAGGCGAAACCGGCCACATGCCCTACCCTAGCCTCACCAAAAACTTGCACCATGAAATTGAGTTGGTGGTGGCCATTGGCCAAGGCGGAAAGAACATCCAAGCGGCTGATGCGTTGAAGCACATTTACGGCTACGCCGTTGGTCTAGACATGACCCGCCGCGACTTACAAAACGACATGAAAAAGCAAGGCCGCCCTTGGTGCATTGGTAAAGGCTTTGACCACAGCGCCCCCATTGGCCCCATCACGCCTGCAGCACAAGCCGGCGATGTGGCCAATGCTGAGATTTATGTGCAAGTCAACGGCCAAGACCGTCAACGTAGCAACGTGAGCCAACTGATTTGGAACATCGCTGAAACCATCGAACACTTGTCTGCGGCGTGGGAACTGCAACCCGGCGACTTGATTTACACCGGCACGCCTGAAGGCGTGGGCGCGGTGGTGGCGGGCGACATCATGGTCGGCGCCGTGGCAGGCTTGGGCGAACTCCAAGTGCGCGTGGTTTAAGCCATGTGGCATCGACCGCTCATTCAACATTGCAAATCATGCGGCAGCGCGGTGACCTACCGCGTGCCCGATGATGGCGACACGCGTGAGCGTGCGGTGTGCAACGCCTGCAACACCATCCACTACGAAAACCCACTTAACGTGGTGGGCACCGTGCCGGTATGGGAAGACAAAGTGCTGCTGTGCAAACGCAACATCGAACCGCGCTTTGGCAAGTGGACCCTGCCCGCAGGCTTTATGGAACTCAACGAAACCGTCGCGCAAGGTGCCGCGCGTGAAACGGTGGAAGAAGCAGGCGCACAGTTTGAAATGCAAGACTTGTTCACCCTAATGAACGTCACGCGCGTGGGCCAAGTGCACTTCTTTTACCGCGCACAACTCACCAGCGACCGCTTTGACCCCGGCCACGAAACACAAGAAGCACGCTTATTTGCCGAGCATGAAATACCCTGGGACGAGATTTCGTTTCGCACCGTCAAAGAAACCCTTCAGCACTACTTTGCCGATGCTAAGAAGGGTAAGTTTGAGCTGCACCAGGTTGACATTACCTGAACAAACTACACCATTCAACGCAAGTCAAACACCACGCCCTGCAGGTCAGCCAACATCACACGCTGCTCTCGGCCCAGGGTGGTGATGGCAGCCGCCAGCACCAGCTTCATCTCGGCACGGGCCACTTGGCGGGCGCTGTTGGTGGGGGCAATGATCATCAATCGGTTGCCAATCAAGCTGCCTTGAAACTCCACCAACTGCCCGACGTTGGACGTGACCATGAAGGTGGTGAGCTGGTCGTTGAACGCCA
>CANCGU010000230.1 GCA_947377705.1 Comamonadaceae bacterium | reverse complement strand
ACCCCGAAACAAGCTGGCTTGGCCCACGATGCATTGATCGCCTCACGCGCCTGGGGCTTTGACACCGAGTCAAAACCCACCTTCCGCGTCGGCGAAGCATCAGACGGCCCGCATGTGCTGCAACTCTCCACGCGTGAACGCGCTTGGGTATTTCAGTTGCATGACCCCGAGTGCCGCGCTGTGGCGGCCGACTTACTGGCACGACAAGGCATTGCCAAAGCTGGCTTTGGTTTGGGCGATGACCGCAAACGCATTCTTCAAAAATTTGGGGTCGAGCCGGCGGACGTGCTAGAGCTCAACACCATTTTCAAAGCGCAGGGCTACCGCAAAGAAATGGGCGTCAAAGGCGCGGTGGCTGTGCTGTTCAACCAGCGTTTTCAAAAGTCTAAAAAAGCGGCCACCAGCAACTGGGCGAACCCTCACCTGAGCGAATCTCAGCTGGTGTATGCGGCCAACGATGCGTATGCGGCGTATCGGGTTTGGGAAGCCTTAGACATTTAGGCCTTTAAAACAAGGCCGCCGTTGTCTCGTGTGTGTCTTCCCGCAAGGCACATCCTCCTTATGATGAATTAAATTGGTCTAAGACAAACCAATCATTCATCTCAGGAGAACATTTTGCGCATTGCTACTTTCATGCTGAACGGTCAGCGCCATGTCGGCCAAGTTTCTGCCGACGGCAAACACGTCACAGCCTTTGCCCTCACCGAAGACCAAGCCCATCACGGCGCTCAGCCCATCATTGAAGCCATGGTGGCTGGCCAACCCTTGCCTGAGCTGGCAGGCACACCACACGACATCACGCATGTGCACCTCGAAGCGCCCTTGCCTATCCCACGCCGCAACGTCTGGTGCGTGGGCCGCAACTACCATGCGCACGCCAAAGAGCTGCAAGCCTCGGTTTTCAAAGACAGCAACACCGACACCCAGGCGTGGCCCATCGTGTTCACCAAAGTGCCCGAGTGCGTGGTGGGCCCAACAGCCGATGTGCATTTGCCAGGTGCTGCCGTTTCCGACCAAATCGACTACGAAGCCGAATTGGCTGTGGTGATTGGCAAAGGCGGCAAGAACATCGCCCGAGCCGATGCCATGAGCCATGTGTTTGGCTACACCGTGGTCAACGACGTGACCGCACGCGACGTGCAAATGCGCCACCAACAATGGGACATGGGCAAATCGTTTGACACCTTCTGCCCCATGGGCCCTTGGCTCGTGACGGCTGACGAGGTGGATGGCCGTAACACCCGCGTGCGTTGCTGGGTCAACGGTGAATTGCGCCAAGATGGCCCCACCGAAAACATGATTTTCGATATCCCCACGCTGATCGAAACCATCTCACGCGGCATCACGCTCTACCCAGGTGACATCATCGCCACGGGCACGCCGGCCGGTGTGGGCATGGGCTTGACCCCACCCCGCTACATCGCCAAAGGCGATGTGATTCGCGTCGAAATTGACGGTGTGGGCAGCATCGAAAACCGCTTCGTTTAAAACTAAAAAGCAGGCAAGCATTCGCCTGACCTGCTGGCAAAAACCGAAGGAGACAAGACATGAAACGACGTCAATGGATGCAAAGTGCGCTGAGCTTGGCCGTAGCTATCCCGGCTGCCTTCACCAGCCTCACGGCAACGGCACAGACCTACCCCACCAAGCCCATCACCATGGTGGTGCCGTTCCCGCCGGGCGGCGTGGCGGACACGGTCGGTCGCCCTGTGGCCGAGGCCATGTCGCGCTACTTGAAGCAACCCTTGGTGGTGGAAAACAAAGGTGGCGCAGGCGGTGGCATTGGCATGGCGCAAGTGGCCAAGTCCAAGGGCGATGGCTACACCGTGCTCATGTCGCTGTCTTCTTTGGTGGTCCTGCCTGAAGCAGACAAAATTTTGCAGCGTGCGCCCATGTATCAGGTGAACCAGCTCAAGCCCATTGCACGTTTCACCGCAGACCCCACGGTGCTGGTGGTGCGCAGCGACAGCCCATGGAAAACCTACGCGGACTTCATTGCTTACGCCAAGGCCAATCCAGGAAAAATTTCGTTTGGCTCGTCTGGCAACTACGGCACCATGCATGTGCCGATGGAGCAACTCAAATCGGCCACCGCCACCTTCATGCTGCATGTGCCTTACACCGGCGCAGCACCCGCGGTGATGTCGTTGCTCAGCGGGCAAATTGATGCGGTGTCCACAGGTCCCGCTAGTGTGAAACAACAAATTGCATCAGGCCGCCTACGTGCCTTGGCGCATTGGGGCGAAGGCCGCTTGGCCAGCATGCCCGATGTACCGAGCTTCAAAGAATTGGGCGTACCGATTCAGTACTCGCAATGGTCTGGCATGTTTGTACCCGCCGACACACCTGCTGCCGTCGTGGACAGCTTGCGCCAAGCCGCCAAGTTTGCCGCGCAAGATGCGCGTGCCGTGGGCGCTTTGACCGCCTCGGGCACTTCTTTCATGTACCAAGACGCGGCCGATTTTGACCGCTTCGTACAAGCCGATGCCAAAGAAATGAGTGCTCTCGTGGCTCGCATTGGCAAAGTTGACTGAACCTTAAACATCACGGAGACACCACATGATTCACCTGCCTCGTTCACTCAAACTCATGGCCCTGACTTTGGTCATGGCCTCTGGCCTCGGGCATTTACAGGCACAGGCGCAAAGCTACCCCAACCGCCCCGTGAAAATCGTGGTGCCGTTTGCGGCGGGAGGACCTGCCGACAATTACGCCCGCTTCATGGCGCAGCGCTTGAGCGATGAACTCAAGCAACCCTTTGTGATTGACAACAAACCAGGCGCCGGCTCCATCATCGGCACCGATTTCGCAGCCAAGTCACCCGCAGACGGGTACACCTTGCTGATGATGTCCAACACCCAAACGGTGAACGAGTCACTCATCCCAAAAAAGCCTTTTGCGTTGATGAAAGACTTTGTGGGCATCGCGCCTGTGAACTATTCCAACTTGCTATTGGTGGTGCATCCTTCCGTACCGGTCAAGAACGTCAGTGAATTGGTCGCCTTGGCCAAATCCAAACCTGGCAAGCTCAACTTCGCTTCTTCTGGCAACGGCACGCCCTACCACATGGCGGGTGAGTTGTTCAAATACATGGCGGGCGTAGACATGACGCATGTGCCCTACAAAGGCAGCTCAGGCGCACGCACCGACATCGTGGGTGGCCAAGTGGATGTGATGTTTGATGCTGAAACCACCATGGCCGAATTTGCACGCAACGGCCAAGTTCGCATGCTCGGCGCCACAGGACTGGCACGCTCAGCCAACTTACCCGACGTGCCCACCGTAGCCGAAACCGTGCCCAAATACGAAGCCACCATTTGGCTAGGTTTCATGGCGCCCAAGGGCACGCCTGCCGACATCGTGACTAAGCTCAACGCTGAAGTGCGCAAGATTGTGAACAACCCCGAAGTCAAAACCGCATGGGCCAAGCAAGGCGCAGTGCCCATGTCGATGACCGTGTCAGAGTTTGAGCACTACCTCAATGCTGACATTGCCAAGTGGGCCAACATCGTCAAGGTGTCGGGCATGAAGGCAGACTGATCCATGACCAACTCGGTGGTCGCCTTTCACGTCAATGGACGCGAGGTGTCTGTGCATGGCGAAAGCGGGCAAAGCCTGCTGGATGTGTTGCGCAACACGCTGCACCTCAAAGCCACCCGCATGGGTTGCGGCCAAGGCGCGTGTGGTGCTTGCCGCGTGATGGTGGAGGGTCATGCCGTGGCAGCCTGCGAAACCCCGCTGTGGTCGGTGCAAGGCAAACACATCACAACGGTAGAAGGCTTGGGCACACGCGAGGCGCCGCACGCCTTGCAAACCGCCTTCATCGAAGAACAAGCCATGCAATGCGGTTTTTGCACCAGCGGCATCTTGATGTCGGCTGCAGCTTTGTTGCAACGGCAAGCACAGCCCACACGACAAGACATTGTGCAAGTGCTCGACGGCCATTTGTGCCGTTGCGGTGCGCACAACCGCGTGATACGGGCCATTGAAAAAGCAGCATCTAAGTCTTCGGCGGTGTGATGTCTGAATCGCTCAAAGCACATCCCTTATTGCGTCAATGGCTGGGCTTGGGCGCAGCCGGTCAAGTGCAAGCGTTCTCTGGCAAGGTTGATTTGGG
>CANCGU010000229.1 GCA_947377705.1 Comamonadaceae bacterium | reverse complement strand
TTGTGCCGCGAATTGACGATTACCGTGAGGTCTTGCAACAACAAGCTTCGCGTGCAATGGGATTACGCGTAGAAATTGGCAGCATTCGCGCACAAGGCGGCTGGTGGGTGCCATGGTTTGAGGCCAACGACATGGTGTTGTTTGACCGGGAAGGGCGTGAGGCGTTGCGCTTGCCGCGCGTGCGAGCGGCTGTGTCGCCCCGCTCGGTGATTTTGGGTCAATTTGAACAACTAGACATTGAGCAACCTGAATTGGAGATTCGCCGTGACGCCAATGGTCATGTGTGGGTCGCGGGTTTAGACACCGGTGCCGCCGGTGATGGCAGCGGCGCTGATTGGTTCTTTTCACAGCCTGAATTTGTGGTGCGCCAAGGTGTGGTGCATTGGCGTGACGAAAGCCGCCCAAGCACGACGCAAGCTGCAGCGCCCGTGTTGACGCTCCAAGCGGTGGATGTCACGGTCAAAAACCACGGGTTTCAGCATGAGTTCCGCGCCGATGTCACGCCGCCCGAAGCTTTGGGCCAGCGCTTGTCTGTGCGTGGCAAGTTTTACCAGTTGCCTTGGCAGCGCGCTGGCGACACCACGCAGTGGTCGGGCGAGTTGTTTGCTGATTTGCCTTATGTGGACCTCGCCACCTTGCGCCAATGGGTCGCGATGGACAAAGGTCTGTCCTTGCAAGAAGGTCGCGGCGTCATGCGCTTGTGGACAGACGTGCAAAAAGGTCAACCGGTGGGCGTGACGGCCGATGTCGCCTTGGATGCGGTGGCCGCTCGTTTGGGCGCTGACCTTTTACCGTTAAGCCTGCGCCATGTGCATGGTCGTGTGGGGGCGCAATGGCGTGATGGTGAAGTCGCTATCAGCAGCCAAGATTTGGTGTTCGACACCCAAGAAGGTGAGCACTGGCCTGGTGGCGTGTTGCGTGTGAGTTGGCGTGGTGACGCGTTTGCATCTGGCACCTTGAGTGCCGATCGCTTGGACCTAGATGCGCTCACGCAAGTCAGTCAACGCCTGCCAATGCCCGAACAATGGCGAGGGATTTTGGCGCGCGTCCAACCGAAGGGCCAAGTCAACCAGCTCAAGGCCACATGGCAAAAAAATGACGACGCCTCCTTGCACTACAGCGCACTTGGTCAAGTGCGTCAACTCTCGATGCAACGCGATGTGGTGGCAGACAGCCCATTGTCAAATTTGCCAGGCGTCCAAGCCGCGCAACTGGAATTTGATGTGACGCAAAAAGGCGGTAAAGCCCATGTGAATATTCACAACGGAAGTTTGACGTTGCCCGTTGGTTTGGATGAGCCTCGCCTTGCCTTGCAAGAAGCATCGGCGCAACTGGCTTGGCAGCTCAAAGGCGACGATGTGGCGGTGCAATTCACGCAAGGCCGTGTGATCAACGATGACATGGCCGGCGAATTCAACGGCAACTGGAAAACGGGTGAAGGCGAGATGCGCTTGCCCGGTGTGTTGGATTTGACCGCCACGCTGAGCCATGCCAAGGTGGCGCAAGTCCACCGCTACTTGCCCAATACCTTGCCTGCCCATGTGCGTACTTATGTGCGTGACGCTGTGCAGTCTGGCGAGGCTAGCCGTGTGACCCTGCGCTTGCGCGGTAACTTGAATGACATGCCGTTTGAAAACCCCAAGCTCGGCGAATTCCGCATCGTGGCCCAACTGGCACAAGGCACCTATGCCTATGTGCCGCCAACACCACCCAAGTCCAAAGCCGCACCATCCCCCGCTTGGCCTGCCTTGACCCATGTCAATGGCGAGTTGGTGTTTGACCGCAGCGCGTTGCATTTCAAAGGGCGCACCCAACTGGCGGGTGCGCCGGATGTGACCTGGCAAAAAGTAGAGGCGCACATACCGGATTTGGCGCAAACCGTGGTCAGCGTGACGGGAGAAGCCAGTGGCCCTGTGTCGCAAATGCTGAATGTGGTCGCCAAATCGGCACTCAACGAGTTGACGGGGGCGGTGCTGTACAAGAGCCAAGGAACGGGCAATGCCAATTACAAACTGGCGTTGACCTTGCCCATCGACAAACCAGAGAGCGCCAAAGTCCAGGGCAGTGTCACGTTTGCCGACAACGCCCTGCAAGTCATGCCAGGCACCCCCGTGCTCAATCGCACGCGAGGCACGCTGCAATTCAGTGAGCAAGGTTTCCAGCTCAAAGCGGTGCAGGCCCAGCTGTTGGGCGGTGATGCTCTGCTAGATGGGGGTTTGTCTTTTGTGGCGGGCGAAGGGCAGTCACCCTTGCAACTCAAAATTCGTGGTGATCTCACAGCGGAAGGTTTGCAGCAAGCGCGTGAACTCGGCTTTGTGTCACAGCTGGCACAGCGTGCCACGGGCAAATCGACCTATACCGCCACGTTGGGGCTACGCCGTGGCCAGCCAGAGCTGTTGATCAACAGCGACCTCAAAGGCATGGCCTTGACGCTGCCTGCGCCGTTGAACAAGGCCGCGCCAACGTTGCTGCCCTTGCGCATTGAGTCGCAACTCACGCGTGAATCGCTGCAACCCAAAGCGCGTGTTTTGCAAGACCAAATCAAAGTCACGTTGGGTCGCTTGGTGTCGGTGGCGTACGTGCGTGACCTCAGTGGACCACGTACCCGTGTCGTGCGTGGTGGCATTGCGGTTGGGCAGTCGGTCACAGATGCCGCGCTCATGCGCGACAACGCCGTGGGTTTGAATTTGCAGCTGCCGTCATTGGACTTGGATGCTTGGAACGCTGCACTCACCCAACTCACAGGTGCTTCTCCGCTCAAGCGCAAGACAACGACCCAGTCCGTCATTGGCAACGAAGCGACGGGGGACGATGCGCAAGATTACATGCCCACCTTTGCCGCTTTGCGCGCGGAACAAATTAAAGTGTCTGACCGCATCATTCACAACGTGGTGGTGGGTGGCTCACGCCAGGGCGATGCATGGCGCTTGAACATCAGCGCCGATGAGCTCAATGGTTTTACGGAGGTTCGCCCCCCTGCTGGCCGTGTGCCCGCGCAGCTGTATGTGCGCTTGGCTTACTTGAATATCCCGCCAAGCTCGGTGCCGGATGTGGAACGCTTGCTGAGCGAACAGCCCAGCAGCATTCCCACCTTGGACATCGTAGTGAATGAATTGACCTTGCGTGGCAAAAAATTGGGTCGTCTAGAAATCGATGCGGTCAACCGTGAAGGTACCAATGCGACGCGTGAATGGCGTTTGAATAAATTCAATGTGACCTTGCCTGAAGCCACCCTGACGGCCAATGGCAATTGGGTCGCCGAGGGGCCGCGCGTGCGGCGCACCCACTTGAATTTCGTCTTGGCCATTCGCGACAGCGGTGAACTTCTGACGCGTTTGGGCACACCAGACGCCATTCGCCATGGCGAAGGGCGTCTGGTGGGGCAAGTATCTTGGCAAGGTTCACCCATCACACTGGACTACGCCAGCATGACCGGGAAGATGAACTTGTCGGTTGAAAAGGGGCAGTTTTTAAAGACAGAGCCTGGGGCCGCGCGTTTGTTGGGCGTGCTCAACTTGCAAGCCTTGCCGAGACGCTTGACCCTGGATTTCAGCGATTTGTTCAGCGATGGCTTTGCCTTTGACTTTGTACGCGGTGACGTGCGCATTGAGCAAGGCGTGGCCTCGACCAATAACCTGCAAATGAAGGGTGTGGTGGCCGGCGCATTGATTGAAGGGCGTGCAGACTTAGTGCGCGAAACGCAAGAGCTCAAAGTGGTGGTGGTGCCAGAAATCAACGCAGGCACGGCGTCACTTTACGTGGCCACCATCAACCCCTTGATCGGGTTGACCAGCTACCTTGCGCAGATCGTGTTGAGCAAACCTTTGGTGCGTGCGGGTACCACCGAGTTCCATGTGGATGGTACGTGGGCAGACCCTCGCGTGACCAAGGTCGACTGATGGCGCTCCCTGTCGGACCTCAGGTACGCCGCTGGGTGTTGTGGGGGCTCTTGGTGGCGTTGGTGCTCTCCATGCTGAGTACCTTGGTGTGGTTGGCGGGTCGCTATGAAGTCAGCCAAGTGCAAGCGCGTATCGAACGTGACGCGGCAGATGCGGTGAGTGACATTCGCACCGTTCTCACTCGCAATGTGCAGAGTCTGCAAGCATTGCAATATGCAGAC
>CANCGU010000228.1 GCA_947377705.1 Comamonadaceae bacterium | reverse complement strand
AGTTAGTCGCGGAAGTTGTTGAACGACAAGGGCAAGTCGGTCATGTCTTTGCGAATCAAGGCCATGGCTGCTTGCAAGTCGTCGCGCTTGGTGCCGCTGACACGCACCGCATCGCCTTGGATGGCTGCTTGCACTTTGATTTTGCTGTCTTTGAGCAGACGCTGAATCTTTTTCGACACTTCGGTTTCAATGCCGTTGCGGATTTTGATGACTTGTTTGACCTTGTCGCCGCCTACTTTTTGCACGTCGCCTTTGTCAAGAAAACGCACATCGACTTCACGCTTGGTGAGTTTGTTGCGCAGCACATCTTCGACTTGTACCAACTGAAAATCAGCATCGCCAAACATGGTGATTTCTTTGTCTTTGAGTTCAACGGCGGCAGAGGTGCCTTTGAAGTCGAAGCGGGTGGCGATTTCTTTGGAAGTGTTTTCAACGGCGTTTTTTACTTCGACCAAGTTGGGTTCGAGTACGGTGTCAAAAGAAGGCATGGCAATGGACTTTCAAAAGATGCTTTCAAAATCAGAATGAGACAATCGCCCTATGTTAGTGGAACCCAATACCCCTCTTCAAGCGCACAACAGTTTTGGCATTTCTGCCAAAGCCCTGCAACTGGTGCGCATACACACAGAGGCCGATGTGCTGGCCGTGCTGGCCGACCCGGCCTTGCGCGATGCGCCTAAGTTTGTGTTGGGTGGCGGCAGCAACATCGTGCTGACGGGTGATGTGAAACCTTTGGTGCTCAAAGTAGAAATCAAAGGCATGCGCTTGGTCGAAGAGACCGACAAGGCTTGGGTGGTTGAGGCCGCGGCTGGCGAAAACTGGCACGACTTGGTAGCTTGGACTTTGGACAAGGGCTGGCCCGGCTTGGAGAACATGGCGCTCATTCCCGGCAGCGTGGGCGCATCGCCCGTGCAAAACATTGGCGCCTATGGCGTGGAGTTGCAAGATCGCTTTCATTCGCTGGACGCGATGGACCTGACCACCGGCCAAGCCTTCAGCCTCGACGCCGCGCAATGCGCGTTTGGCTACCGCGACTCGGTGTTCAAGCACGAGAGCAGCGGCCCGAATGGCATAGGACTGGCGGGCAAAGCTCTGATCACCCGCGTGCGGTTTTTACTGCGCAAAGACTGGAAACCAGTGCTGGGCTACCTCGACCTCGAACGCAAAATGGCCGAGACCGGCATCAGCAACCCAACGGCCCCGCAAATTTTTGAATGGGTTTGCGCCATCCGTCGCGCCAAGTTGCCCGACCCCGCAGTCATTGGCAATGCGGGCAGCTTCTTCAAAAACCCCACTGTCACCCAAGACCAGTGCGATGACATCATCGCTCGCGAACCCAAGGTGGTGCACTACCAGCTCGACGATGGCCGCATCAAACTGGCGGCGGGTTGGTTGATTGACGCCTGCGGCTGGAAAGGGAAAACCGTGGGCAATGCCGGCGTGTACGAAAAGCAAGCCTTGGTGTTGGTCAACGTGGGCGGTAAAGCGCACCCTTGCACGGGCGGCGAGGTGATGACTTTGGCCCGCGCCATTCAAACCAGCGTGTATGAGCGGTTTGGAATTCGCTTGGAGCCAGAGCCGGTGGTGGTTTAAGTTGCCCAACAAACACACCGAAGGCGCATGGCGGTGTGCGATGCAGAGCGAAGTCAAGGGGGAGGCTTTGGCCGTGGCCAAAGCCGGAGGACATGAGCGGCGCAGCGTACGCCGTCATGTGCCTTCAGCGAAAGAAGTGCAATAAAAAAAGCGACCCGAAGGTCGCTTTTTACTTAGCGCAAAGAAGGCTTCACTTCTTAGAGCCACCTTCCAACTTGATCATGTCCGCACCTTCTCCCAACGACAGCAAGCCGGTGTGTGCATAGATGCCGAGCTTGGCGCGTGTGTCCACGATGTCCAAGTTGCGCATGGTCAATTGGCCAATGCGGTCCAGTGGGCTGAACGGTGCGTCCTCGACCTTTTCCATGCTCAGGCGCTCTGGGGCGTAGGTCAGGTTGGGGCTTTCGGTGTTCAAGATGCTGTAGTCGTTGCCACGGCGCAGCTCAAGCGTCACGGTGCCGGTCACGGCACGCGCCACCCAGCGCTGTGCGGTTTCGCGCAGCATGATGGACTGTGGGTCGAACCAGCGGCCTTGGTACAACAAGCGGCCTAAGCGCAGGCCGTTGATGCGGTACTGCTCGATGGTGTCTTCGTTGTGAATGCCTGTGACCAAACGCTCGTAAGCGATGTGCAACAGCGCCATGCCTGGGGCTTCGTAGATGCCACGGCTCTTGGCTTCGATGATGCGGTTCTCGATCTGGTCGCTCATGCCCAAACCGTGGCGGCCACCGATTTCGTTGGCTTTCAGGAACAGCTCAACGGGGTCAGCGTATGCCACACCGTTCAAGGCCACGGGTTGGCCTTCTTCAAAACGGATGCTGATTTCTTCGGCTTTTACGACGCAGTCTTCACGCCAGAAGGGCACGCCCATGATCGGGTTGACGATCTTCATGCCGCTAGAGAGGCTCTCGAGGTCTTTGGCTTCGTGGGTGGCGCCCAGCATGTTGCTGTCGGTGCTGTAGGCCTTTTCGGCGCTCATCTTGTAGCCAAAACCGTTGGCGGTCATGAAGGCGCTCATTTCAGCGCGGCCGCCGAGTTCGTCGATGAACAGTTGGTCCAGCCAAGGCTTGTAGATTTTCAAGCTCGGGTTGGTCAACAAACCGTAGCGGTAGAAGCGCTCAATGTCGTTGCCCTTGAAGGTGCTGCCATCGCCCCAGATGTTGACGTCGTCTTCCTTCATCGCAGCCACAAGCATGGTGCCTGTCACGGCACGGCCCAAAGGCGTGGTGTTGAAGTAAGTGATGCCACCGGTGCTGATGTGAAACGCGCCGCACTGAATGGCGGCAATGCCTTCGTGGGCGAGTTGTTTGCGGCAGTCGATGAGGCGGGCTTTTTCTGCGCCGTATTCCATCGCTTTGCGTGGAATTTCGTTGTAGTCCGACTCGTCAGGCTGGCCGAGGTTGGCGGTGTAGGCGTAGGGCACGGCGCCCTTTTGCTTCATCCACAAAAGGGCCGCAGAGGTGTCAAGGCCGCCGGAGAAGGCGATGCCGACTTTTTGGCCTTTGGGGAGGTGTTGGAGGATGGTGCTCATGGTGTGGTGTGTCCGCCGTCGATTAACCGAAATGGCAGATGTAGTGGTAGGGCTCGGTCACGCGAATGTCGAACTTCGAGTTGCCGGGCACATTGAATTTTTCGCCAGCGCTGGACTTGACCCAGTCGTGGCTGCCGTCGAGTTTGTATTCACAAAAACCAGCCACGCACTCCATCACCTCAGGGGCGGCGGTGTTGAATGTCAAAGTCGCGGGCAAGATGACGCCGACCGACAGCTTGGTGCCGTTGGCTGTGGTGATGGCGTGGCTGATGCACTTGCCGTCAAAAAACACATTGGCTTGGGTGGTGATGCTGACGCTGTCGATTTTTTCTATGGTCATGGTGTGCGCTCGGTATGAATTGCAAAACCGTAGATTTTAGGGGACCCAAAACGACAAAAGCCGCTGAAAGCGGCTTTTGCTGATGTATCACGCCCAAATAGGCGTGTTGTCTGGCTTAGTAGCGAGGGGCGGAGCCTGCTGGTGGCACGCCGTAGCCCGTGTTGGCGGCAGGCGCCATGGGTGTGATTTGTAAACGCACGGTAGGGCCTGGGTCTTGGGGCATTTGTACGGTGTATTGCTTGCCTGCGAATTCGTAAACCACGTTGTAGGCCATGGTGCGGTTTTCGTAGAACATTTGCTGGCTGCAATTTTGTACGTTGCGCACTTCAGGGGTGGTGGGGCCTTCGATTTTGTCGCCCATGATGGCGCCGCCAAAGATGCCAGCCATGGTGGCCAAGGCGCGACCTGAGCCATTACCAATTTGGTTGCCAATCGCACCGCCAGCGATAGCGCCCATGGCAGCGCCTGCGCCTGATTTTTGGCCTTCAGTGACGACTTGTTGGTTGTTGCACACCTGACGGGGCACAGCAACTTGTTGAATGATGGGCGTGCTGGAGATGACTTTGCCGACTTCTTGGGCTTGCACAGAAAAGGTGGCCAGCGCGGTCATTAAACCGGCGATGTAGGTGAGGTGAATGGAATTGTTTTTCATGGGGTATCTCTCTTTAGCTGGGCAGAAGTGTAGTGCTTTGACCCTTGAGGGTCTGTAAAGCATGGGTAAAACTTGTGCG
>CANCGU010000227.1 GCA_947377705.1 Comamonadaceae bacterium | reverse complement strand
CGTTGTTCACCTCGCCCAGCAACACCACTTGGCTGTGCGTGTCAGCCTCGGGCTTGAGGAGCAAGGGGTTCATGCGGACATCGGGCTCGGCCTTGGCGGCCAGCGCTTGGAAATACTGAGCTGAGCCCACCTCACCCAAGCCGTTGTGTGAGGCCACCACTCTGGCGTTGTTGCTCATGTTCTGGGCTTTGAACGGCGCTACTTTCAAGCCTTGGCGGGCATACCAGCGGCACAACGCCGTGGTCAGCCAGCTTTTGCCCGCGCCGCTGGAAGTGCCCAACACCATCACACATTTGGCCGTCATGGCGAAATCCTTTTTGTCTTCAATTTAGTCTTCGATGCCGCGTTGCGCGGGAATGCCGGCATTGAAGGCGTGTTTGATTTTGGTCATCTCGGTCACCGTATCGGCCAACGCCACCAACTCTGGCGGGCAGCGTCTGCCGGTCATGCACACATGCACGTCTTTGGGTCGCGCACGCAAGGTGGCCAGCACATCGTCCAATGGCAACCAACCGTAAATCAGTGGGTAGGTGATTTCATCCAATACCACCAAGAAAAACTCACCGCTCAAAATCGCGGTCTTGGCCTGTTGCCAACCATCCCGCGCCAGTTGAGCGGAATGTTCGAGGTCTTTGCTTTTCCAGCTAAAGCCGTCGCCCAAGCCTTCGACGGGAATACCGAGTTGCTCAAACACGCGATGCTCGCCAAAGCGAGCCGTTGGCACTTTCATGAACTGGTAAATCTTCACGGCTTTGCCGCGCCCATGCGCACGTAAGGCCAAACCAAACGCTGCGGTACTTTTGCCTTTGCCATCGCCCGTGTTGACGATGAGCAAGCCACGTCGCGTCGTCTGCGGCGTGACACGCGCGTAATTAACGGGGGGCTCTTCAATGTTCATGGATTTGCCCTCACGATGAGTCGCGTGCAAGCTTGGGCACCGCGACCCACTGGCCATCCAGCGAATGAATGGCAATGCGGTTGTCAAACACCGCTTCCACCGCACGGTGTGTGGCGGCATCCGCACAGGCCCCTTGGTGCACCACGCGGCCTGCTTGCATGACCACCATGTCGTGCGCGTGCAGGGCCATGCCCACTTCGTGCAGCACACTGATGACGGTGGTGTGTTGCGCGGTCAGGCAGTGCACTTGCTCTAGCCAATCCACTTGGTGGGGGGGGTCAAGGTTGGCCAGTGGCTCGTCCATCAACATCACTTGCGCTTGCACAGCCATGGCACGGGCAAGCAGCACCCGCTGACGCTCACCGCCCGAGAGTTGGCCTAAGGAACGCTCGCGCCACGCCCAAGCTTGCGTAGCCCGCAAAGCCGTTTCTACAACAGCCTGGTCTTGTGCGTTAGGCGCTGCCAACCAATCTTGGTGCGGCATGCGCCCCAACATGACCACGTCCCACACACGCAAGTCATCTGAAGCCGTTTCGTTTTGCCCCAACCACGAAAGCTGCTGCGCACGTTGCTTGCGGTCCATGGCCATCAGCGCTTGGTCAAATAAAAAGATGCGGCCTGTGACGGACAACAACCCCGCGATCGCTTTCAGCAAGGTGGATTTACCTGCCCCATTGGGCCCAACAATGCTGGTCCAACGCCCCGCCACAAACGACAAGTCGATGCCATGCAGCACCTCTTGCTCGGCCAGAGACACATGCACATCATGTAACCGCAAAGCCACCCCAGGTGCATTCATCGCGCAGCCCTCGTGGTTTGGCTACGGTACATCAACCACAGCAAATAACCGCCACCCAGCACCGCAGTGAGCACGCCCACAGGCATCTCTTGGGGCGACAGCAACATGCGGGCCAGCAGGTCCGCCGCTAACAGCAACACGCCGCCCATCAGCGCAGACAACAACACAACCCAGTTGTGCTTGGTCTTCACCACCGAGCGCACCAAATGCGGCGCAGCCAAACCGACGAAAGCCACCAAGCCAGTTTGTGCCACCGCTGTGCCCGTGGCCAAAGCCAACACACACACCAACGCCACACGCACCGGTGCAAGCGGCACGCCCAAACTCAACGCGGTGGATTCACCCAAAGTCAGCGCATCCAGCACACGGCTCAACACGAATGCAAAAGTCACGCATACCAGCAAGACACCGGTCATCAAAATGCAAGATGTCCAGCCGATGAAACTGGTGGAGCCCAACAAAAACCCCTGCATGCCTTGCAACACATCGGGCCGCATGAGGGTGATGAGTGACGCCAACGCGCCCAACACCACGCCCACAATCACACCGGCCAACAACAAACGCAAGGTGTGCTGCACACCACGCGCCAATACCAATGTGAGCAACACGGCCAACACGGCCCCCACAAACGCTGCGCCCGTCAAACCCAAACGCACCAAAAACTCTGTGGCAAACGGGTTGCCGCCAAACAAAGCCAACGCCACTGCCACACCTAACGAGGCACCCGATGCGCTGCCCAGCAAGTAAGGGTCTGCCAACGGATTGCGAAACAAACCTTGCGCCAAGGCCCCCGCCAACCCTAACAACGCACCGGCCACGCAAGCCCCCAATGTGCGCGGCAAACGAATGTCCCACACGATTTGCCAAGCCACCGCGTCATGCCATGCGTTCAACCAACTCTCAAAACCTGTGCTGCCTACAGCACTGCCCAGGGCAATGCCAAACACAGACGCGGCCAGCAGCGTGACTGCGACGACGATGGGCGACCAGCCTGCGCCAGGGTGTGTCATGGCTGCTTCCTTGTGTTGCCTGGGGCTTTGTCGGTCAAACACTTCGCCATCAAACGTGCGGCCTCAGCCATGCGTGGCCCTGCGCGCACCAGCACGTCAGACTCAGCAGGTTTGAACGTACACACACGTTGCGCGCGCATGGCTTGCATGTTTTGCCAGCCAGGACGAGTGGTCATGTCTGCAAAATTGCTGTCCCCCACCATGATGATGTCGGGCTGCGCACGCACCACAAACTCTGGATTAATTTTCGGGAATGGCCCCAAAGAGGCTGGCAAGACATTGCGTGCCCCCAGGCGTTGCAAAGTTTCACCAATGAACGAGGACTCGCTGGCACCATAGGGCGCGCGGCTGACTTCGAAGTAGACGCGTTGACCCTTGGCCTGTGGGGGCATCGATTGCGCGGCGGCACTGACCGCAGCATCGATGTGATGCCACACGCGGTCGCTCTCTTGCACGGGTACATCCAAAGCAAGTGCGACGATACGCATCACGCGTTGCACATCCGCGTGCGAGCGTGGCTCGAGCGCCATGACGTTGAGACCCAAGGCCTGAAAGCGCTCGGCACCGCGAGCCGAAGTGGCCATCAACACCAAATCGGGCTTCAACGCCACCACGCTCTCAATGTTGGGATCAATCCCACCGCCCATGCGTGGCAATTTATCCAGGCTATCGGGCCAGTTGGAATAACGGTCTACGCCCACCAACTTTTGACACTGCCCCAAAGCACACACCGTCTCGGTGAGCGAAGGCAGCAAGCTGACAATGCGCTGGGGTGGTTTTGCAAGGGTCACTTCCACTTGACGGTCATCGCGCAGCACCACGGCTTGCGTGGCGCTGGTGATGAGCCACAACACACACACCGCAGTTCGATGGAGGTTTGTCAGGGGCTTAAGCATAGATCGCCTCCCACTGCTTCACGATTTGATGCAGCTGCGCTACGCCGTCGGTCAAGGCCGCAGGGCCAGGCTGCAAAATATCAGCAGACTTGATTTCAAAAATTTGGTGGTTGCGAACCGCTGGTACGTTTTGCCAGCCTTCGCGTGCGGCTGCTTTTTCGGGACGGAACTTTTTGCCACACAGTGAGCCAATGATGATGTCGGGCGCGCGGTCCACGATGGTTTGACCGCTGGCAATGATGCGATCTTTGCCCATAGGCATTTGCGCCAACTCTGGAAAACAATCGTCACCACCCGCAATGCCTATCAGCTCAGACACCCACCGAATGCCGCTGATGTGCGGGTCGTCCCATTCTTCAAAATAAACCTTGGGCCGACGCTTAAACGTAGCCGCTGTGTTTTGGATGGTGTCTAACTGCGCACGCATTTGCTGCAACCGCTGCAGCCCCTGCTCGGCTTGACCCACCATCGCCGCCACTTGGTACAGCATGGCAAAAATCTCATCCACGCTGCGCTGATTGAATACCGTCACTTGCACACCCGCGCGAATGAGCAAGGCGGCGATGTCGGCCTGTAAATCAGAAAACCCAAACAC
>CANCGU010000226.1 GCA_947377705.1 Comamonadaceae bacterium | reverse complement strand
GGGTGAATTTCGTACTCGCGCACCTTGCCGTCTTTGAGCTCGCCCACCAAAGTCGACGCGCCCAGAGACACCTCGTCTAGACCATCGCGACCGTACACCACCAAGGCGTGCTCCGCGCCCAAACGCTCTAGCGCACGCACTTGGATACCCACCAAATCAGGATGGAACACGCCCATCAAAATATTGGGCGCCCCAGCAGGATTGGTCAGCGGACCCAAGATGTTGAAGATAGTGCGCACACCCAGCTCTTTACGAACAGGCGCCACGTTTTTCATGGCGGGATGGTGATTCGGCGCAAACATAAAGCCAATGCCCACATCGGCAATGCACTTGGCAATTTGCGCAGGCGGCAAGTTGATGTTGACGCCCAAACTCTCCAGCACATCAGCACTCCCGCTTTTGCTGCTCACGCTTCGGCCACCGTGCTTGCTGACCTTGCCACCCGCCGCGGCCACCACAAACATTGAGCAAGTAGAAATATTGAACGTGTGCGACCCATCGCCACCCGTGCCCACGATGTCCACCATGTGGGTGCGATCGGGCACCTCCACCTTGGTCGAGAACTCGCGCATCACTTGGGCGGCGGCCGTGATTTCGCCAATGGTTTCTTTTTTCACGCGCAGTGCGGCAATGAATGCCGACATCAACACGGGCGACATTTCGCCCGACATGATGAGACGCATGATGTGCAGCATTTCGTCGTGAAAAATCTCGCGATGTTCAATGACGCGTTGCAACGCTTCTTGTGGCGTGATTGCATGGATGGTGGTTGTCATAGCCCGCCTTTACAGAAAGTTTTTCAGCATGGCGTGACCATGCTCGGTGAGGATGGACTCAGGGTGAAACTGAACGCCCTGAATGTCGAGTTCGGTGTGGCGTACGCCCATGATTTCGCCATCGTCCGTCCACGCGGTGACCTTGAGGCACGATGGACATGACGCACGCTCAATCGCCAACGAGTGATAGCGGTTCACCGTGAACTTGTCGGGCAAACCAGCAAACACACCTTCTTGCGTGGTGGTGATGACGCTGGTCTTGCCATGCATCAACGCTTGCGCACGAACGATCTTGCCGCCAAACGCCGCACCAATGCTTTGATGGCCTAAGCACACACCCAAAATGGGCAGCTTGCCTGCGAAGTGTTGAATCGCTGCAACCGAAATGCCGGCCTCGGCAGGCGAGCAAGGGCCGGGGGAAATGACCAAACGATCGGGCTGGCGTGCGGCAATGCCTTCAAGCGTGATTTCATCGTTACGAAACACCTCCACCTCGGCACCCAACTCACCAAAGTATTGAACGATGTTGAAGGTGAAGCTGTCGTAGTTGTCGACCATGAGGAGTTTGATCTTGCTCATTCCAAACCCTCCTCAACCAATTCGCTGGCACGCAACAAGGCGCGGGCCTTGTGCTCGGTTTCTCGCCACTCCAACTCAGGCACCGAGTCGGCCACCACACCGGCGGCGGCTTGCACGTAGAGCGTGTCGTTTTTGATGATGCCTGTGCGAATGGCAATCGCCACATCCATGTCGCCAGCAAAACTCAGGTAGCCACACGCGCCGCCGTACAGCCCGCGCATGGTAGGTTCGAGCTGGTCGATCAACTCCATCGCATGCACTTTGGGCGCCCCCGTCAACGTGCCCGCGGGGAAGGTGGCTTTGAGCACATCCATGCTGGTCAGCGGCTTTCCATCTACACCGTCGAGCAACAAGCCTTCCACATTACTCACGATGTGCATCACATGGCTGTAACGCTCCACCACAAAAGCCTCGGTCACTTTGACGCTGCCGATTTTGGCAATGCGGCCAATGTCGTTGCGTGCGAGGTCAATCAGCATCACATGCTCGGCACGCTCTTTGGGGTCGCTGATGAGCTCCACCTCGGCCGCTTTGTCTGCCTCTGGTGTGGCGCCGCGTGGGCGTGTCCCAGCCAAGGGGCGGATGGTGACTTTTTGCCCTTCGGGCGTGGACTCTTGACGCACCAAGATCTCGGGCGATGCGCCCACCACATAGGCGTCGCCGAGGTTGTAGTAATACATGTACGGGCTGGGGTTCAAGGAACGCAAGGCGCGGTACAGCGACAACGGGCTGGCCGTGAACTTTTTGTGGATGCGCTGCCCCACCTGCACTTGCATGAAGTCACCGGCTGCAATCAGGTCTTTGGCGCGCAGCACTGCCGCCAAATAATCGTCTTTTGCAAAACTCCGTTCAGCAGGGTGGCTGGCACATGGCGCAATGGATGGGGCTTGCGCGGGCGCTTTCAAGCGCTGCTTCAACTCAGCCAGACGTGCCTGCGCTTGTGGGTAAGCGTCGGGCTGCGCAGGGTCTGCGTAAACGATCAGCGAGAGCTTGCCCGAGAGGTTGTCAATCACCGCCAACTCTTCGGTTTGCAACAACAAAATGTCCGGCATACCCAAGTCATCTGGCGGGCATGAGTGAACCAACTTCTTTTCGATGTGGCGCACCGTGTCATAACCAAAGTAGCCCGCCAAGCCACCGCAAAAACGCGGCAACCCTTGGCGCAACGCCACTTTGAAACGCTTTTGGTAGTCAGCCACAAAGTCGAGCGGGTTACCCGCATGGGTTTCCACCACCACACCATCGGTCACCACTTCGGTCTTCGCTGCTTCGCCAAAACCAGTGGCACGCAGCAAGGTGCGAGCAGGCAAACCAATAAAGCTATAGCGCCCAAAACGCTCGCCGCCCACCACCGACTCCAGCAAAAAGCTGCGCTCGCCCTTGTTTTGCACATGGGCCAGCTTGAGGTACAGCGAGAGCGGGGTTTCTAAGTCGGCAAAGGCCTCGGCCACCAACGGGATGCGGTTGTAGCCCTCTTGGGCCAATTGTTTGAATTCGGTTTCAGTCATCGTGAGCCTCCACAGCTCGACCCCATTTGTCTTGGGGCGTTCATTCGGACAAGTGCTGAGCAGCTCAGTGGTGCATCAGCGCGGGCACGGCATCAGCTCAAGCTGAGCGTGCTTTTAGACAAGCGCAAACGAAGGCGTACGCCAGGGCCAAGCTCCCCGGTCGTGACAACCTGTGACTGTGCTGCGGTGAATGAACATGAGGCACAGTTTAGCAAAGGCTCAAGCCTTGCTGGCCAAGGCCTGCACGACATGGGTCAGGGCATCTACGTGGGCATCGGCATCCACGCCATCGACGGGCTCGCCATGGTTGTAGCCATAGCGCACCAGCACCACGGGGCAGCCCGCCGCGCGGGCGGCTTGGGCATCGTTGCTGGAGTCGCCCACCATCAAAGCTTGCGCTGCAAGAACGCCCAACGCTTCGCAGGTCTTGAGCAAAGGCAGGGGGTCTGGCTTTTTGCGTTCGAAACTGTCGCCACCAAACACATGCGTGAAAAACGAGTCAAGTCCTTTGGCTTGCAGCAAAGGTTTGGCAAAGGACAAAGGCTTGTTGGTCAAACACGCCAATTGCAAACCCGCATCGCGCAACTGTTGCAGCCCCTCGATCACCCCGGGATACACCACCGCGAATTCACCGTTGATGGCCAAGTAGTGATGTTGGTATCGCTGCCAAGCGGCTTCGTATAAGTTTTCAGCACCTCGCGCTTCGCACACATTGGCAAGGCCTTTGACCTCAGGCAAGGCCAGCTGGTGCGCCAGCACCGAACGAATCAAATGTTCGGAGCCTTTGCCCACGGTGCGCTCGACCAAAGCACGCGTGACAGGCGGCAAATCTAAATCAGCGAGCGCGCGGTTCAAAGCGACTTCGAAATCACCCAAGGTATCAACCATGGTCCCATCGAGATCGACGATGGCGGCTTGCAATTGAAATAGGCGGGTATTCATAGTTCTGAGATTCTATGAAACGTCAGCATCAAGGCTTGTGCGAGCACATAAGTGACTCTTGCAAGAAGTCAAGCGGCACGGAGAGCCATAAGATGCTAAAACTCAGATTCATAAGAGATAAATTTTGCGAGTCATGAACCCCTTCAAAATTCAACGAAACCTCAAATCACACCCTGCGCTTTCGTTGAGCATGTGCCTTTGCCTCAGCGCACATGCGCAAAGTACCACCACCGACCTCAGAGAAGTGGTGGTGCAAAGCGGTCGTTTAGAGCAAAAACAATTCGACGCACCGGCCTCGATTTACACCATCGATGCAGACACCCTGCGCAGCTCTGGGCCGCAAGTGAACATCTCTGATGTACTCAATCGGGCTCCGGGCGTGGTGGCCTTGAATCGCAACAACTACGCACAAGATGTGCAAATTTCTATCCGTGGATTTGGTGC
>CANCGU010000225.1 GCA_947377705.1 Comamonadaceae bacterium | reverse complement strand
TGGCTGGTGCTGCGTTGGCTATTTACCCCGGTCCCGCAGAGCTGTATGACTTGTTGGCGGCACCTTTGGTGGCGCAGTTGCCAACGGGTGCCACGTTGATTGCCACGTCGGTCATTTCACCGTTCTTGGTGCCGTTGAAGATTTTGCTGATGGCTGCGTTCTTGCTGGCGTTGCCTGTGGTGCTTTACCAGGTGTGGGCGTTTGTGGCGCCTGGGCTCTATTCGCATGAAAAAAAATTGGTGCTCCCTTTGGTGATGTCAAGCACGGTGCTGTTCATGGTGGGGGTGGCGTTTTGTTACTTCTTCGTGTTCGGCCAAGTGTTTAAGTTCATCCAAAGCTTTGCGCCTAAAAGTATCACAGCTGCACCTGACATCGAAGCTTATTTGGGCTTTGTCATCAGCATGTTCATTGCTTTTGGTTTGGCGTTTGAAGTGCCTATCGTGGTGATTGTGTTGGCTCGCATGAATGTGGTGTCAATTCAGAAGCTCAAAGATTTCCGTTCTTACTTCATCGTGTTGGCGTTCATCATTGCGGCCATCGTGACACCGCCCGATGTGGTGTCGCAGCTGGCGTTGGCCATTCCCATGTGTATCTTGTACGAGATTGGCATTTGGGCGGCCCAGGTGTTCATCAAACACACCCAAGCGCCAGACGCCCAATAAGCTCACAAACACGCCATGAAACGCCAATGGTTGTTGTTCTCTCAAGTTGTCACCGTGCTGGTGGCCATGTGGTTTGTGGTGGCGACCTTAAAGCCGGATTGGCTTAACCTTCGCGCATCCTCCGTCAGCGGTGTCACCTTGATTGAAGCTGCACCCAATGCCGTGGGTGTGCCGATGCCTGGCAGCTTTAGCCCCGCAGCCAAAATGGCGTCACCCGCTGTGGTGAGTATTGCCACCATGCAAGCGCAAGCCCCCAAACAAGATTTGCAAAACGACCCATGGTTTCGCTTCTTTTACGGCGATCGTGAAGACGAAGCACCGCAGCAAGGTTTAGGTAGTGGCGTCATCGTCAGCCCCGAGGGCTACATCCTCACCAACAACCATGTGATTGAAGGCGCGACTGAAATTCAAATCACGCTCAGCGACAGCCGTCGCGCTATGGCGCAAGTCATTGGTGCTGACCCAGATACCGACTTGGCAATTCTGCGCATCAACTTAGACCGCTTGCCCGTTATTGCATTGGGCAACTCAGACACTGCTCAAGTGGGCGACCGTGTGCTGGCGATTGGTAATCCCTTTGGCGTAGGACAAACCGTGACCAGCGGCATCGTGTCGGCCTTGGGCCGAAATCAGTTGGGAATCAACACTTTTGAAAATTTCATCCAAACCGACGCGGCCATCAACCCTGGTAATTCGGGTGGTGCGTTGGTGGATGTGAATGGCAATTTGATAGGTATCAACACCGCGATCTATTCACGCTCGGGTGGCAACATGGGCATTGGCTTTGCCATTCCGGTGTCGACTGCGCGCCAGGTTTTGGAGGGTATCGTGCGAGATGGCCAAGTTACCCGGGGGTGGGTGGGTATTGAGCCGATGGAGCTCACGCCTGAATTGGCTGAAACCTTTGGTTTGAAGCAAACCGAAGGCGTCATCATCACCGGTGTGCTGCAAAGCGGACCCGCCGCCAATGCAGGTTTGCGTCCTGGTGACTTGCTGCTCAAAGTTGCGGATCAACCTGTGAAGAATGTGGGCGAGTTGTTGACGCAAATTGCGGCGCTCACACCCGGCCAACGCGTGAAGTTTGATGTGGCGCGTCGCAACCAAACCCTGACGTTGGATGTGACCCCCGCTCAGCGCCCTAAGCCCAAGATTCAAAAATGAGCCTGCCACGATGAGCCAAACCGTCACACGCCAAGCTTTGCTCAACACCTGCACCGATCTGCTGCAACCCTCGCGTTTCAAAGACTACGGACCCAACGGCTTACAGGTCGAGGGTGGCGACACCATACGCCATATCGTGTCGGGTGTGACCGCTAGCCGTGCATTGATTGAAGCTGCCATTGACGCGAAAGCCGATGCCATTTTTGTGCACCACGGTTTGTTTTGGCGCGGCCAAGATGGCACGGTTACAGGTTGGATGAAACAGCGTTTGCAGTTGCTGCTAGCGCACAACATCAATTTGTTGGCCTACCACTTGCCACTGGATGCTCACCCTGAGTTGGGCAATAACGCACAGCTTGGCAAGCGCTTGGGCCTGCAAATGCATGGCACGTTTGGCGAACAAGATTTGGGACTGTGGGGCACACGCGCCGATGGCCAAGCGTTTGCGAATGCGCAGACTTTGGCGGCCGTGGTGTCGCAAGCTTTGCAACGTGAGCCTGTGGTGGTGCAAACGCCTGCGCGTGAAATTCGCAAAGTGGCATGGTGCACGGGCGGCGCGCAAAGTTATTTCGAAGCGGCCATTGCGGCTGGCGTGGATGCGTTTATTACCGGTGAAATTTCAGAACCGCAAGCGCACTTGGCGCGTGAGACAGGTGTTGCCTTTTTGGCCTGCGGTCATCACGCGACGGAACGTTATGGCGCGCCTGCCGTTGCGGCGCATGTCGCGGCGCAGTTGGGGTTAAGTCACCAATTCATTGAAATTGATAACCCCGCATGACGGGTGTTTGCACATGAGCATCGCTGAGCATTTCAAACCCATTGCCATCACACAGGGCGATGCTGCGGGTATTGGCCCCGAAATTATCATCAAAGCGTTTCGCGATGCCCCTGAACAGCTGCAAGGCTGCGTCGTCATTGGCGATTTGGCCGTGATGCAGCGTGCCGCATTGTTATTGGCGCAGTGTGAATATCACGAGCCGCAAATGCAGATGCAGTCGGTGAACGATGTGCATGAGGCTGCGTTAGTCAACGCGACATTCACCATTCCTGTGTTGCAAGTCACCTCACCTTTGGCTGCAGACCAACTGCCCGCATGGGGGCAAGTCAGTGCTACTGCAGGCCAGCTGGCTGCCGATTGTGTGGTGTGGGCGGCGCAAGCGGCTTTGCGCGGCGACGTGTCAGCGGTGGTGACTGCGCCATTGCACAAAGAGGCGCTGTTTGCCGCAGGCGTGCCTTTTCCGGGTCATACCGAAATGCTTCAAGCCTGCGCGGCTGCCTATGTCGGTGTGGCGGTTGAAGACATGCCCGTACGCATGATGTTGGCTAACCCCGAACTCAAAACCGTGTTGGTCAGCATCCATGTGTCGTTGCGCCAAGCGATTGACGCCGTGACGGCGGACAACATTTTGCAAACCTTGCGTATCACCCATGCGGCAGAGTTGGCGGCCACCGGCCGTGCGCCGCACATGGCTGTGGCGGGTTTGAATCCGCATGCCGGCGAGGGTGGTTTGATGGGGCGCGAAGAGCTAGACATCATCATTCCCGCTTTGCAGCAAGCGCGTGCCGAGGGCCTGCAGGTGAGTGGGCCGTTTGCGCCCGACACCGTGTTCATGCGCGCACGCGCCAAGAACGGCAAAGCGGGTGAGTTTGATGTGGTGGTGGCGATGTACCACGACCAAGGCTTGATTCCTGTGAAATACCTCGGCGTGGAGCAGGGCGTGAATGTGACGCTGGGTTTGCCCTTGGTGCGCACCAGTCCTGACCATGGCACAGCCTTTGATGTGGCGGGCACGGCGAAGGCCGATGCGTCTAGTTTGTTGGCCGCTGTCGCGATGGCGCGGGCCATGCGCCGTTAAAGGGCGGTTTTGTGGTCAGCTACAATCAAGTGTTAGCCCAACCAGTGATGATTGTTTGAGGAATTCCATGAGTGACACCCCAGTAGACACCAATAAACGCACGTGGCTGATTGCCTCGACTTGTGCGGGTGCAGTCGGTGGCCTAGCAGTAGCTACGCCCTTCGTCAGCACGTTCCAGCCTTCTGAGAAGGCCAAAGCAGCCGGCGCGGCTGTCGAAGTCGACATCTCTGCCCTCAAGCCCGGCGAAAAAATGACGGTTGAATGGCGCGGCAAGCCCGTTTGGATTGTCAAACGCACACCGGAGCAGCTTGAGTCTTTGAATAAAACAGAGTCTCAATTGGCCGACCCCAAATCTGAACGCAAGCCCGGTGAATTCACACCTGTATATGCGCGTAACCAAGCACGATCGATCAAGCCTGAGGTGTTTGTGGCTGTTGGCATTTGTACCCACTTGGGTTGCTCGCCCTCAGACAAGTTCCAAACAGGCGCTCAGCCTTCTTTGCCCGATGATTGGAATGGCGGCTTTTTGTGCCCTTGCCACGGTTCTACGTTTGACATTGCAGGTCGCGTGTTTAAGAACAAGCCCGCACCTGACAACCTCGAAATACCGCCACACATGTACCT
>CANCGU010000224.1 GCA_947377705.1 Comamonadaceae bacterium | reverse complement strand
GCTTTACGGCCTCTTTCATGACCCAGTTCGCCAAAGAAACCTTGCCCATCAGCCTAGAAGAGGAGATGCGTCGCAGCTACCTAGATTACGCCATGAGCGTGATTGTGGGCCGCGCCCTCCCCGATGCGCGTGACGGCTTAAAGCCTGTGCACCGTCGCGTTTTGTTCGCGATGCACGAGCTCAACAACGACTGGAACCGTCCTTATAAGAAGTCAGCCCGTATCGTGGGTGACGTGATTGGTAAATACCATCCACACGGCGACAGCGCGGTATACGACACCATCGTGCGTATGGCCCAAGACTTCTCGTTGCGCCATATGTTGGTGGATGGCCAAGGTAACTTCGGTTCGGTCGACGGCGACAACGCTGCGGCCATGCGTTACACGGAAATCCGCTTGTCCAAAATCGCTCACGAAATGTTGAGCGACATCGACAAAGAAACCGTCGATTTCGGCCCTAACTACGATGGCTCTGAAAAAGAACCGCTGGTTTTGCCAAGCCGCATTCCCAACTTGCTGGTCAACGGCTCCTCCGGCATTGCCGTGGGCATGGCCACCAACATCCCGCCTCACAACTTGAACGAAGTGGTGGACGCGTGCTTGCACATGTTGCGCCACCCAGAAGCCACCATCGACGAGTTGATGGAAATCATTCCAGCCCCGGACTTCCCGACCGCCGGCATTATTTACGGCATCAGCGGCGTCAAAGACGGCTACCGCACGGGCCGCGGCCGCGTAGTGATGCGCGCCAAGTGCCACTTTGAAGACATCGACAAAGGCCAGCGCCAGTCCATCATCGTGGACGAGTTGCCCTACCAAGTGAACAAAAAGACCCTGCAAGAACGCATGGCTGAATTGGTTCACGAGAAGAAGATTGAAGACATCAGCCACATCCAAGACGAATCCGACAAGTCGGGCATGCGCTTGGTGATTGAACTCAAGCGCGGCGCCGTGCCAGAAGTGGTGCTGAACAACTTATATAAGCAGACTCAGCTGCAGGATACCTTCGGTATCAACATGGTGGCCTTGATTGACGGCCAACCCAAGCTGTGCAATTTGCGCGACCTGATTGCCGTGTTCTTGGGCCACCGCCGCGAAGTGGTCACACGCCGCACCATCTTTACCCTGCGCAAAGCCCGCGAGCGCGGCCATGTGCTGGAAGGTTTGGCGGTGGCTTTGGCCAACATTGACGAATTCATCCGCATCATCCGCAACGCGCCGACGCCCCCTGTGGCCAAGGCCGAATTGATGACCAAATCGTGGGACAGCCAACTGGTGCGCGAAATGCTCACCCGCAGCCGTGCCGACGGTGGCGTGATCAACGCCGACGACTACCGCCCCGATGGCTTGGAAAAAGAATTCGGCATGGGCAGCGACGGCTTGTACCGCTTGAGCGACACCCAAGCGCAAGAAATTTTGCAAATGCGTCTGCAACGTTTGACAGGTCTTGAACAAGACAAGATCGTCAACGAATACAAAGACGTCATGGCCGAGATCGACGACTTGCTCGACATCTTGGCCAAGCCAGAGCGCGTGTCCACCATCATTGGTGACGAGCTGACCTTGGTGAAAAACGAATTCGGCCAAAGCAAGCTCGGCGCACGCCGCAGCGTGATTGAACACAACGCCCAAGACTTGGGTACCGAAGACTTGATCACACCCACCGACATGGTGGTCACGCTCAGCCACAGCGGCTACATCAAGAGCCAACCCTTGTCTGAATACCGTGCTCAAAAACGCGGCGGTCGCGGCAAACAAGCCACGGCCACCAAAGAAGACGACTGGGTGGACCAACTCTTCATCGCCAACACACACGACTACCTGCTGTGCTTCTCCAACCGCGGCCGCTTGTATTGGCTCAAGGTGTGGGAAGTGCCTGCGGGTTCACGCGGCTCACGCGGCCGCCCCATCGTCAACATGTTCCCACTGCAAGAAGGCGAAAAAATCAACGTGGTCTTGGCCCTCACCGGCAAAGCCCGCACCTTCCCAGAAGACCAATTTGTGTTCATGGCCACGTCCATGGGTACCGTCAAGAAGACCTCGCTCGACGAGTTCAACAACCCACGCAAGGGCGGCATCATTGCCGTCAACTTGGACGAGGGCGATTTTTTGATTGGCGCGGCACTCACGGACGGCAAGCACGACGTGATGTTGTTCAGCGACGGTGGCAAAGCCGTGCGCTTTGACGAAAACGATGTGCGTCCTTTGGGTCGCAGTGCCCGCGGCGTGCGCGGCATGATGATCGAAGAAACCCAAAGCGTCATCGCCATGCTGGTGTCTGAGCAAGAAGATCCCAATGCCGTGGCCGACGAAAGCACCCCACGCGCCAGCGTATTGACCGCGACCGAAAACGGCTACGGCAAACGCACCAGCATCACCGAATACACCCGCCACGGCCGTGGCACCAAGGGCATGATTGCCATCCAGCAATCCGAGCGCAATGGCAAAGTGGTAGCAGCCACCTTGGTTGAGGCCGAAGACGAGATCATGCTCATCACCGACACCGGCGTGTTGGTCCGCACACGCGTGTCTGAAATTCGCGAAATGGGTCGCGCCACACAAGGCGTGACCTTGATTGGTTTGGACGAAGGCGCCAAACTCAGTGGCTTGCAACGCATTGTCGAAAACGACGCCAACGCAAACGACAGCGAAGGCGCTGAAGACGGCGAAGCCGGTGCGACAGGCGACGAGGCTTGATTCACAGATGACGCGTCCGTTTAACTTTTCTGCAGGTCCAGCGGCCATGCCGCTGGAGGTGTTGCAGCAAGCTGCCGCTGAAATGACCGATTGGCATGGCAGCGGTATGGGCGTGATGGAAATGAGCCACCGCGGCAAAGAGTTCATCAGTATCTACGAACAAGCCGAGGCCGATGTGCGCGAGCTGTTGGCTGTGCCCGCCCACTTCAAAATCTTGTTCATGCAAGGCGGTGGTTTGGCCGAAAACGCCATCGTGCCTCTGAACCTCTCGCGCGGCGAAACTGTCGATGTGGTGGTCACCGGCAGCTGGAGCGAGAAATCGTACAAAGAAGCCAGCAAATACTGCACGCCACATTTGGCGGCCACCGGTGCTGGCACCCACTTCACCACCCTGCCTGCGACCGCGCAATGGCAGCTCAGTAAGGGTGCGCAATATGTGCACATTTGCACCAACGAAACCATCCATGGCGTGGAATTCCACAGCCTGCCCGACCTCCAAGCCTTGGGCTGTGATGCACCGCTGGTGATCGATTTTTCCTCGCATGTGCTCTCGCGCAGCGTCGACTGGTCCAAAGTGGGCCTGGCTTTCGGTGGCGCCCAGAAAAACATTGGCCCTGCAGGTGTGACGTTGGTGATCGTGCGCGAAGACTTGCTGGGTCATGCACTCAAAATTTGCCCCAGCGCGTTTAACTACAAAACAGTAGCCGACAACGGCTCGATGTACAACACGCCACCCACATACAGCATCTACATGGCAGGCCTGACCTTCCAGTGGCTCAAGCGCCAAAAAGCAGGTGAACTCTGTGGTGTAGCTGCGATGGAGCAACAAAACATGGCCAAAGCCAAGTTGCTGTATGACTTCTTAGACAACTCCAGTTTCTACAGCAACAAAGTGGCGCACGACTGCCGCTCACGCATGAACGTGCCCTTCTTCTTAGCCGACGAGTCGCGCAACGACGCCTTTTTGACAGGCGCCAAAGCCGCCGGTCTGTTGCAACTCAAAGGCCACAAGTCTGTCGGCGGCATGCGTGCCAGCATCTACAACGCCATGCCCATCGAGGGTGTGCAAGCGCTGGTAACGTACATGCAAGCGTTTGAAAAATCACAGGCGTAAACACGCACAAGACGAAATACATGAGCCAACAACCCATCCAGTCTGATGCCCTCGCCGCTTTGCGTGTGCAAATCGACGCACTCGACAAACAGTTGCTGCAGTTGGTCAACGACCGCGCCAAAGTGGCGGAGCTTGTTGGCGAGATCAAACGCGCCGAAGGTTCTCCCTTCTTCCGTCCTGACCGCGTGGCGCAAGTGATTGACAAAATCACCCAAGCCAACCCAGGCCCCCTGAAGAACGAACACATCGCGTCCATTTGGCGCGAAATCATGTCTGCTTGCTTGGCACTCGAAGCCCCACAACGCGTCGCGGTGCTCGGCCCCCAAGGCACGTTTTGCGAACAAGCCGCGATTGAGTTTTTCGGCAGCGCGGCCAATCTGATTTACTGCGCCAACTTTGACGAAGTCTTCCACGCCACCGCCGCAGGCACCGCCCAATACGGCGTGGTCGGCATGGAAAACTCCACCGAAGGCGTGGTGGCCCGTTCACTCGACTTGTTCTTGCGCTCGCCCGTGCATGTGGTGGGCGAAGTTAGCTTGCTAATACGCCACAACCTCTTGCGCCAAAGCAACGCAGATGCCGGCATTGAGGTGGTCA
>CANCGU010000223.1 GCA_947377705.1 Comamonadaceae bacterium | reverse complement strand
AAATTTCTCGGAGTTTCCATGCGTATTGACAAACTCACCACCAAGTTCCAGGAAGCCCTGGGCGATGCCCAATCGCTCGCGCTTGGGGGCGACCACGCCTACATCGAACCCTCCCACGTACTGGTCGCCATGCTGCGCCAAGACGATGGGCCTAAATCATTGTTGCAACGTGCGGGCGCTAATGTGTCTGGCCTGTTGTCTTCGGCCGAAGATGCGATGAACCGATTGCCCAAAGTCGAAGGTCAAGATCAGGTGCAGGTGGGGCGCGACACGGTGTCCTTGATTCAAGCGGCTGAAAAAGAAGCCATCAAACGTGGCGACCAATTTGTAGCCAGCGAATTGTTCTTGTTGGCGATGTGTGATAACAAAGGCAATTGGGGCAAGCTTGCCACGCAAAACGGTTTGAATCGCAAGGCCTTAGAAGCTGCGGTGACGGCGGTCCGAGGCGGGCAAAAGGTGGACAACGCCGAGAGCGAAGGTCAGCGTGAGTCGCTTAAAAAATACTGCATGGACCTCACCGAGCGAGCTCGTCAGGGCAAGCTCGACCCCGTGATTGGCCGTGACGATGAAATTCGCCGTGCCATTCAAGTCTTGCAACGTCGCAGCAAGAACAACCCCGTGCTGATTGGTGAGCCAGGCGTGGGTAAGACAGCCATTGTTGAGGGCTTGGCCCAGCGTATCGTGGCGGGCGAGGTGCCCGACTCGCTCAAAGGCAAGCGCGTGTTGTCGCTTGACATGGCGGCTTTGTTGGCGGGTGCCAAATACCGTGGTGAGTTTGAAGAGCGTCTGAAAAGCGTGCTCAAAGAACTGGCGCAAGACGAAGGCCAAACCATTGTGTTCATCGATGAGTTGCACACCATGGTGGGCGCGGGCAAAGCTGAAGGCGCGATGGACGCCGGCAACATGCTCAAGCCCGCCTTGGCGCGTGGCGAGCTGCACTGCGTGGGTGCCACCACCTTGGATGAATACCGCAAGTACATCGAGAAAGATGCGGCCTTAGAGCGTCGTTTCCAAAAGATCATTGTCGGTGAACCTACGGTTGAAGCGACCATTGCGATTTTGCGTGGCTTGCAAGAAAAGTATGAAGTGCACCATGGCGTGGAGATCACCGATCCCGCCATCGTGGCTGCGGCCGAGTTGAGTCATCGCTACATCACGGACCGTTTCTTGCCCGATAAGGCGATTGATTTGATTGACGAGGCCGCAGCCAAAATCAAAATTGAAATCGACTCCAAGCCCGAGGTGATGGACAAGTTAGACCGTCGCCTGATTCAACTCAAGATTGAGCGCGAAGCGGTGCGCAAAGAAAAAGACGAAGCCTCGCAAAAGCGCATGGAGTTGCTCGAGGAAGAGATTGAAAAGATCGGCAAAGAATATGCTGACCTAGATGAGATTTGGAAGGCTGAAAAGTCGTCTGCGCACGGCGGTGCGCAAATCAAAGAAGAGATTGACCGTTTGCGCCATCAAATTGAAGAACTCACCCGCAAGGGCGATTTCAACAAAGTGGCCGAGTTGCAATACGGCAAGTTACCCGAACTTGAAAAACGCATGAAAGAAGCCAATGCCCGCGAAAGCAGCAAGACCGCTGCGGGTGGGGGGCATCGCTTGCTGCGTACCCAAGTGGGCGCTGAAGAAATTGCCGAAGTGGTGGCGCGTGCCACGGGTATTCCTGTGTCCAAGCTGATGCAAGGCGAGCGGGACAAACTCTTGCAAATGGAAGACAAGTTGCATGACCGCGTGGTTGGCCAAGAAGAGGCCATCACCGCCGTGGCCAACGCCATTCGTCGCTCGCGTGCGGGCTTGGGCGATCCCAATCGTCCTACCGGTTCGTTCCTGTTCCTCGGCCCAACCGGTGTGGGTAAAACCGAACTGTGCAAGGCTTTGGCGGGCTTCTTGTTTGACAGCGAAGACCACATGATTCGCATCGACATGAGCGAGTTCATGGAGAAGCACTCCGTCAGCCGTTTGGTGGGTGCACCTCCCGGGTATGTGGGCTATGACGAAGGCGGCTATCTGACCGAAGCCGTGCGTCGCAACCCCTACAGTGTGTTGCTGCTGGATGAGGTGGAGAAGGCGCATCCCGATGTATTCAACATCTTGTTGCAAGTGCTTGACGATGGCCGTTTGACCGATGGTCAAGGCCGCACGGTGGACTTTAAAAACACCGTCATCGTGATGACGTCCAACATTGGCTCGCCCATCATCCAAAGCATGGTCGGTCAAGATGCGCAAGACATCAAGGATGCGGTGTGGGATGAACTCAAGTCGCACTTTCGTCCTGAGTTTTTGAACCGCATTGACGAGACGGTGGTGTTCCATGCTTTGGATGCCGAGCACATCGCCAGCATTGCGGGCATTCAGCTCAAGATTTTGGCAAGCCGCTTGACCAAGATGGACTTGACGCTGGATGTGTCGCCTGCCGCTTTGGCCGAACTGGCGAAAGTGGGCTTTGACCCTGTGTTTGGTGCCCGACCTTTGAAGCGCGCCATTCAACAGCGCATCGAAAACCCATTGTCCAAGTTGTTGTTGGAAGGCAAGTTTTTGCCCAAAGACACGATTGCGGTCAATGTCGACCCCGTGCGTGCGCCCGGCGAGTTTGCGTTCACCAAGGCCGAGGTTTGACCTTCGGCAGGTGAGGGGGCTTGTCCCCCATTGGGCAGCGCAATTAAAGCGCAGCAGTTAGGATGCATGCATTCTTTCTGCTGCGCTTTTTTATGACCACTTTGAACCCTGCATCTAACCCTTGGCGCGATGACGCGGCCGTGATTGGCTTGGTTGGCATTGCACACGCCAGCTCGCACTTTTCTCATCTGTTGTTGCCACTCATGTTCCCGGTGTTCATGAGCACCTTTGGTCTGAGTTATTCAGAGCTGGGTTTTCTGATGACGGTGTTTTTTGTCGTTTCAGGGATGGGGCAAGCCTCGGCAGGATTTGTGGTGGACCGTTTGGGTGCACGTCCCATTTTGTTTGGTTCCTTGCTTGTGATGGCTTTGGGCGCTCTCACGGTGGCTGCGGCGCAAAGCTACGGGGGGTTAATGCTGGGGGCCGCATTTTTAGGGCTTGGTAATTGCACATTTCACCCCGTTGACTTCACCATTTTGAATCAGAAGGTGTCTGCTCCACGATTGGGTTACGCCTTTAGCGCGCACGGTTTGACGGGTAATTTGGGGTGGGCACTGGCACCTGTATTTATGGTCGGTTTGAGTACTGCGTTTGATTGGCGTACCGCTTATGTGGGCGCGGCATTCATGTTTTTGGCGATTTTTGTGTTGCTCTTGTGGCAACGCGAGTTTTTGCATGCGGATGTGGTTGACCACAAGCAAAGTGCCAACAGCGTCAGCACCCTTGCGTTTTTAAAAATCCCCGTCGTCTGGTGGTGCTTTGGTTTTTTCTTGTTGTCTACGATGACCTTGGCCGTTGTGCAAAGCTTTTCTGTGTCCATTCTGCAAGCCATGCACAACGTCACATTTGAGGCTGCCACCTTCACCTTAACAGCGTATATGTTGTGTGCTGCGGCGGGTATGTTTTTGGGTGGTTTTGTGGCTGCACGTTGGCCCCGTCATAGCGACAAAGTGGTGGCGAGTTGTATGACCATTGCGGCCTTGTTCATGGCCTTGTGTGGCAGTGGCATTTTTGATGCCACGACCACCATGACCATCTTGGCCGCCACAGGTTTGGCGATTGGTGTGGGCGGTCCTTCGCGTGACATGATGATCAAGAAAGCAACCCCCAAAGGTGCGACAGGCCGTGTTTACGGCATGGTGTATTCGGGCCTAGACGTGGGTTTTGCTATTTCGCCACTGATTTTTGGTCTATTCATGGACCGTGGCTGGTATGGCGCCACCTTGCTGGGCGCTGCATTGGTATTGCTGTGCAGCGTTTTGGTCGCCTTAGGTGTGGGGCGTCGTACTGTGCACGCGTGACCGTACGTTTACCCATAAAAAAAGGGACCTGTTGGTCCCTTTTTTATTTTGGAAAACCGAATTACTTCAGGTGTTTGCCAATCAAGCCAGCCAACTCAAACATGGTGACTTGAGCTTTGCCGAATACGGCCTTGAGCTTTTCATCCGCATTGATGTTGCGCTTGTTCACGCTGTCTTGCAGACCGTGCTTCTTGATGTAGGTCCACATCTTGCTGACCACTTCAGTACGTGGCACAGGTGTCGCGCCGATCACTGCAGCCAAAGCGGCGCTAGGTGTCAGGGCTTTCATGAAAGCTGCGTTAGGTGTGCGCTTTTTAGCCGGTGCTTTTTTGGCGGCAACTTTCTTTGCGGGGGCTTTCTTAGCAACAACTTTTTTCGCTGCTACTTTTTTAGCGGGAGCCGCTTTCTTCGCAACAACCTTTTTCGCAGGAGCCGCTTTTTTCGCTGCTACTTTTTTAGCGGGAGCAGCTTTCTTTGCTGCTACTTTTTTAGCCGGAGC
>CANCGU010000222.1 GCA_947377705.1 Comamonadaceae bacterium | reverse complement strand
TCACCGCCCCGTTCCCTGATGGCTGGCGCGGTCTTGAATGTGCCCAACCATGACGATTTGTTGCGCAGCTACACCGTCCCAGGTCAAGCGGCTGGCAACAGTGGGATGAACCGTGGTGGCGGTTACTCGACCGCTGACATGAACATGAGCGAGCGCAAAAACTGGGTGCGCTTCCCCTGAAGGGCCGCTATGGCCATCTTGGGTCCTGAAGGCGTCCACGCGATTTCGCGTGTGGCGCCTATTCATTTAGAAATGCGCACAGCGTATGTGGAAGCCCCTGCTGCGCGTCAACTGGGCTTGCACGACGGTCAAGTAGTGCAGGCCACTGCTCAGGTGGTGAACCAGCAGCTCAAGCTGGTGCTCAACGAACATATTTTCAATTTACCCCTGCAGCCCTACATCAAAGAGGGCGACCTGGTGCAGTTGCGCGCACAGTTGCTGCCTGCGGGCAAATGGGCCTTGCAGTTGCTGCACACAGGTAACTTTGCCGGGCCGGACGCCCCGCCTGCAGCCATTCCCACGCGTTTGAACACGTTGTTGTTTCAACCCGGGGGCTTTGCAAGCTTGTTGACACTGTTGCGTCCCGGCGTTCTGGAGAGCTTGGTGCCGCCCGTGCAAGACGCCGGTGATTTGAAAAAACGCATCAGCGCACAACGCCTCAGCATGGGCAGCTTACAAGCGCAAACCTTGAAGCGTTTTGTGTTGGGTCACAGCAAAAGCTCTGAAGCGAGTTTGGCCGAGGGCGAACCCGTGGCAGACAACACCAAGGTGTTGCTGCGTTTGCTCATGGCTGAACGTGCGCGCGTGGAAGAAGACAGTGGTGACACCCAAGAAAGCCTGCACCATGCCCTCGACGAAATCGAAGCCGCACAAGTTCAGTCCGCTCAAAATTTGCACAAAGGTGAGCTGAACCTGGCTTTTGTGATTCCTTTTCGCGACGCCGATCCGGTTGAGTTGCACTTCGAACAAAAAGGCAACAAACCAGGGCAGCCCAAGAACCCGCTGGTGGTCAACATGCACACGCAAAGCCGTGTGCTGGGTGAGGTGTGGCTCAAAACCACCATCAGCAACAACGCGCAGGTGGATCTGACCATGTGGGCCTTGAACAAAGACGTGGCAGATTTGGCCAAGTTCAACGCCAGCGAGCTGACCGACGAGCTTGAAAGTGCGGGCCTGCACATGGGGAGTTTTCAGGTTTACAACGCGCCACGCCCTGACGCGCTAGAAGATCGCCCACCGCCCGAGCACGGCCGTTTGGTGGACACACAAGCATGATGACCGACAAACGCTACACCCAAGCCGTGGCCTTAGAGTACGGCCACAACAAAGCGCCAACGGTCACGGCGAAAGGTGACGATGACTTGGCGCGCCGTATCGTGGCGGAAGCGAAGAAGCAGGGTGTGTATGTGGCGCAAGACCCACGTCTTTTAGCTATGTTGAGCCGACTGGATGTGGGTCAAGAAATTCCGGAAGACATGTTCACCGCCGTCGCTGTCATTTTGGCGTGGGTGTATTGGCTCAAGGGTATGCAGCCTGGGGATGAAAAGCCCAAGGTCAATTAAAAGCACGCGGCTTAGGCGTCTGTATAGCCCCGGCCGCCGCGTCGACCGCGTGAGACTTTACCCAACCGGTCATAAATCTCGACCGAACTTGTCGGGTCTTGCACCTGTAGGCTTTGCAGTGCACCGCGAATTGCGTCAACTTTGCGGCCAATCAGCACCTCATTGCGGCGATGCATGTCGCGGCAATGAGCCATATGCGCTTTGAACCCGTCCCATTCTGGGCCGAGTGCATCTGCTGAATCGGGACCTTGAATGCCTGCCAGCTGTGCCAGCTGTTGAAGCAGATCATTCTTCGTGCCTTGCGACGCCTCGAAGGCGTCTAAATCTTGCACCTTCAATTGCTCGAACTCTCGCTCCAGCATCTCTTCCAGTGTTTTCGCCAAAGCCAAAGCCTGCTCAAGTGAGGCGCTTTGTGTCTCCATGGCGTTTGTGGTCATCTGTAGCCGTAGACGATCAGTTAGAGATCATCTTTTCGAGCGCTACAAAGTTTTCAGCAATGCGGCGTGGGTTCACAGGGTAGTTGCCATCCTTGATCGCCTGCTTGATCGCCTCAACTTTAGAGCGGTCGAAGTCAGGTTGCGCCATGACTTTTTGGGCGACGTTGCTCAAGCTCACTTTATCTGCTCCTGGCGAAGATGCTTTCTCCATAGATGGAGCCAAGTCCTCTTTAGCTTGCGCGGCAGAAGGGCTTCGTTTTTCGACTTTATCAATGGCACTGCGAATCGCAGCGTTCGATTGCGTCATCCGACCGTAGTTTGAAATTGCGTCATTCATGATGTTTTCACTTTCTCTAACCTGTACTCTAGGTCAAAACTTTTTCACAACACTTCAATCGACCCCAAATTCTAGAACTTGAGTGCTTTTTTGAATTATTTTTCTAAATACCACTTTTCACCTCAGTTTGGCGGCATTCGGGCCGGTAATCACGCCTGATAGTGATCGACCCGAGTCGACATTTTTTAAGCGAATTTGTTCCCCTAAACCCCCATCTTGCAAAGCTTCCGCCCGCATGGTGATCGAGAAGCCCTGACCTTCGCCTGCGGTGACTTGTACCTCTTGCCCGCGCTTGACCAACACAGCGGCCTTCACATCGTACGAACGCAGAGGGGTGTTGGGCGTGAGGTCACGCACCAACTCCATGTTTTTGACTAATTTAGTATCTGAAATGATTTGGTTTTCCATGCCTGCAGCAGGCATCTCGGCATAACTGAACATCTCGGGCTTGATGACCGTGCCGCGCTTGAGCAGCTCTTTAGACACCAACACTTTGTACAGCGCAGGCGCCGAGGGGCCAGCGCGGTTCAAGGGCGCGTTGGTTTGGCCGGTGTTCACGTTGACGAAAAGTTGCCAAACGGGTTGTGCACAACGCACACGGATGGCCGGTTGATTAGGAAATGGCTGCTCAAACTGCAGGTTTTGTTGACAGTTTTGCACCGTGATGCGTGGGTCCACAGGCACCACTTGCACCTGTTTACCTTGGAAAGAAGGGTGGATTGACGCCCATTGCTGAGCCTGCTGTTGCAAGGCCTTAAAAGCGCTGGCGCTCACTGCCAAATCAGCCGCTAACCCAAGCGGGGCGTGGCTTAGCACGCATGCGGCCAGCCATAAGCCCCAGCGCTTGGCGCTTGGGGTGTCGGCATTTTTTAGGCACAGCATTTGCATAGTCATTCGGGTCGGTGTTGATGTTTTGACATGGTTTCAGACCCAACCCTTCATGCAAGAACGAAGCCAACTTTTTTAACGGACCGACTAAACGGAGCTCTCCATGCGACTCGACCCGTCCTACAACCCTCAGGTGAACACCACCGACGCCTCCGGTAGCCCTAAGCTGCCCCGGAGCCCGTTGGCGTACGCCCGCACCGCGCCCGCTTTCACGCGCGCGATGGCCAGTGCCAGCTTGTCTGGCGCTTTGGCACCCGAGGGCAGCACGGCAGCGTGGAGCACCTCGGTCCGCTCAGGCCAAACCTTGACAGGCATCGTGCGCGAACAAATGGCGGCGCGCGGTGTGAACATTTCGAACAATGAAGCCATGCGCTTAGCGCAAACCGTGGCGCGATCGAACAACATCGTGAACGCCAACATGATCCACCCCGGTCAACAGCTGAATTTGGAGAGTTTGAATTTCTCGTTGCTGCAAGCGCAGGCGGTGAACCAAGCCATTGCGGCCAACAAAGCCGCAGTCGCTTCAGCGGTCGCCCCCGCTGTCACGCCTGCCGCCAACGTCAACACCTTAAATGCAGGGACTGCCATGGGCAGTACGGCCTTGGCAAGTACTGCCCAAGTGCAGTTGCTCACGCGCTCCGATCGCAGTGGCAACGTGGTGCTTGAGAAAACCATCGACCGCGCCATTGAAAAAGGGTTTATCCCCGCGCAAGACAAACAAGCCGTGTTGAACAAAATTGTTCAACTCTCCCAAGAACACCGCTTTGCGCCCGATGACTTCGCTCGCCTCACCCTGATGGAGAGCGATGGCATGAACCCCAAAGCGACCAACAGCCGTTGTCACGGCATCATTCAGTTTTGTGATGGCCCCGAGCGCGGCGCTGCCAGTGCGGGTTTTGGTGCGAATCCAAAAGCGATTCTGGGTCACAGCGTCTTGCAGCAGCTTGACATGGTGGGCAAGTATTTTGATGACACAGGCCTGAAGAACTTTGGCCCTGTGGGCTTGGATGATCTGTACTTAACAGTGCTCACGCCAGCGGCGCGTAATGAAACACGCCCCAACGCGGCCTTGAATATTCCCGGTCAGCAAGCGGCTTACTTGCATGTGAACCGAGATATGCGCGCGCCCATCACGCGCAACTCCATCTTGGCGGGATTGCATCAAAACGCCAACGAACGTTTGGGTACGGAGGTGGCGCAACGCCCCTCTATGCAGGC
>CANCGU010000221.1 GCA_947377705.1 Comamonadaceae bacterium | reverse complement strand
TTGAACGCCCCACGCATGAGCCCCGTGCCATGGACTACGTGCCGCAAATGTTGACCATGATTGGCACTTTGCGGGACAAAGGTTTGGCCTACCAAGCCAGCAATGGCGATGTGAACTACGCCGTGCGCAAGTTTCCTGGCTACGGCAAGCTGTCTGGCAAGTCTTTGGATGAGTTGCAAGCTGGTGAGCGAGTGGCGGTGGACGATGGCAAGCAAGATCCGCTGGACTTTGTGCTTTGGAAGTCGGCAAAGACAAGCGAGCCAGACGAAGTGAAGTGGGCCAGCCCCTTTGGCGCAGGGCGCCCTGGTTGGCACATTGAGTGCTCGGCCATGAGTTGTGAGATGTTGGGTCAAAGCTTTGACATCCACGGCGGCGGCGCAGACTTGCAGTTCCCGCACCACGAAAACGAAATTGCCCAAAGCGAAGGCGCCAACGGCCAAAAAATGGCCAGCGTGTGGATGCACAACGGCTTCATCAATGTGGACAACGAAAAAATGTCCAAGAGCTTGGGCAACTTCTTCACCATTCGTGATGTGCTGAAAGAGTTTGACGCTGAAACTGTGCGTTTCTTTGTGGTGCGCAGCCACTACCGCAGCCAGCTCAATTACAGCGACGTGCATTTGAACGATGCCCGTGGTGCTTTGAAGCGCCTGTACACCGCGCTGGGTACGGTCACCCCTGATGAGGTGACGATTGACTGGACCGAGCCCCATGCCGCACGCTTCAAGGCCGCCATGGATGAAGACTTTGGCACACCAGAAGCCGTGGCCGTGTTGTTTGAACTCGCCAGCGATGTCAACCGCACCCGTTCGACGCAAACTGCCGGTTTGCTCAAAGCTTTGGGCGGGGTGTTGGGCTTGTTGCAAGACGACCCTCAAGCGTTTGCCCAAGCAGGTGCTGATGTGAACGAAGACGCCATTCAGGCCCAAATCGCTGCACGCGCTGCCGCGAAAGCCGCGAAGAATTTTGCCGAGGCCGACCGCATTCGCCAGGCCTTGATCGCCGAAGGCATCGTGCTCAAAGACTCGCCCACAGGCACCACTTGGGAGCGTGGCTGAGCATGTCGGCCCTCGAAAAAATCACCATTGCGACGCCTGAGTATTGGGCTGAGGCATGCAAACACTTGGTCAAAAAAGACCGAGTGATGAAGCGCCTCATTCCTCAGTTTGGCGAGGCCTCGTTACAGTCGCGTGGCGATGCGTTTGTCACGCTGGCGCGAAGCATTGTGGGGCAGCAAATTTCGGTCAAAGCGGCTCAAACCGTTTGGGACCGCTTTGCCGCGTTGCTTCGCAAAATCACGCCCGCCAATGTGCTCAAGCTCAAAGTCGACGACATGCGCGCAGCGGGTTTGTCGGCTCGCAAGGTCGAATACATCGTCGATTTGGCGCTGCACTTTGACAGCGGTGCCTTGCATGTGAAGAAGTGGTCGGAGATGACAGACGATGCCATCATCGACGAGCTGGTGGCGATTCGTGGCATTGGCCGTTGGACGGCCGAGATGTTTTTGATTTTTCACCTCATGCGCCCGAACGTGCTGCCCCTTGACGATGTGGGCTTGATCAACGGCATCAGTCACAACTATTTTTCGGGCGAGGCAGTCAGCCGTAGCGAAGCCCGAGAAGTGGCTGCGGCTTGGGCCCCCTATTGCAGTGTGGCGACTTGGTATATTTGGCGCTCGCTAGATCCGCTGCCCGTGGAATATTGAGCAGCTAAGGAGTATGAATTTTGGCTAAAAAAACCTTCCTCGACTTTGAACAACCCATTGCTGAACTAGAAGGCAAGATTGATGAGTTGCGCTATGTGCAAAGCGAGTCCGCGGTTGATATTTCAGACGAGATTGATCAGCTCAGCAAAAAAAGCTTGCAGCTGACCAAAGAAATTTACAGTGACCTCACACCTTGGCAAATCACCAAAATTGCCCGCCATGCGGAGCGTCCGTACACGTTGGACTACATCAACGACATCTTTACTGATTTCGTTGAAATGCATGGTGATCGTCACTTCGCGGATGACTTGAGCATCGTCGGTGGCCTGGCCCGTTTCAATGGCAATGCTTGTATGGTCTTGGGCCAGCAAAAAGGCCGCGACACCAAAGAGCGCGCAGCGCGCAACTTTGGCATGAGCCGTCCTGAGGGTTACCGCAAAGCCTTGCGTTTGATGAAGACGGCTGAAAAGTTCAAACTGCCGGTGTTCACTTTTGTGGACACCCCAGGCGCTTACCCAGGTATTGACGCCGAGGAGCGCAGCCAGTCCGAAGCGATTGGCCGCAATATTTTTGAAATGGCCCAACTCGAAGTGCCCATCATCACCACCATCATTGGTGAAGGGGGCTCAGGCGGTGCATTGGCTATCAGCGTGGCCGACCAAGTGTTGATGCTGCAGTACTCGGTGTATTCGGTCATCAGTCCAGAGGGTTGTGCTTCGATCTTGTGGAAAACCTCTGACCGCGCCGAAGACGCCGCCGAGCAACTGGGCATTACCGCCCATCGCCTCAAAGCCTTGGGCTTGGTTGACAAAATCGTGAACGAGCCAGTGGGCGGGGCGCACCGAGACCCCAAGCAAATGGCCGCTCAGCTCAAACGCGGCTTGAACGACGCATGGCGCCAAGTGACCGACATGAAGGTCAAAGAGCTGCTCGACAAGCGCTACGAGCGTCTGCAAAGCTATGGCCGCTACACCGACACCAAAGCTGACGCCCGCTAACTTTCCTTCGCTGGACGCGCTTCAGCATCTTGGCCCATTCGCCGTGGCGCTCAGCGGCGGGGCTGATTCCACCGCTTTACTCATGGCTTGTGCCACCCGTTGGCCGGGTCGAGTGCATGCCGTGCATGTGCATCACGGTTTGCAAGCAGCAGCCGATGGCTTTGAGGCGCATTGCGTGGCGCTGTGTGAGCGTCTCAACGTGCCTTTGGTGGTGCAGCGTGTGAACGCTGCCCATGCCACAGGCGAGAGCCCTGAAAACGCGGCGCGCCAAGCCCGTTACGGAGCGTTTGCCGATGCTTTGCAAAGCCACTGGGACGGGCAAGTCAAAGACATGGCGTTGGCTCAACATGCGGACGACCAAGTTGAAACCTTGCTGCTGGCGCTCTCACGCGGCGCGGGCTTGCCGGGCCTTGCAAGCATGCCGGCCTTGGCTGAGCGCCATGATGTGACCTACCACAGGCCTTGGCTCGATGTGCCGGGGCAGGTCTTGCGTGATGCCTTGCAAGCCGCAGGCGAGACTTGGGTCGAAGACCCGAGCAACCGAGACATTCGCTTCACCCGCAACCGCATCCGTGCAGAGCTGTTGCCCGTGATTGAGCAAGTGTTCCCGTCGTTCAGACAAACCTTTGCGCGCAGTGCTTCGCACGCGGCGCAAGCGCAAACCTTGTTGCAAGAGCTGGCGGAACAAGACCTGTTGCAGGTGGGTAACCCACCGCGCATCAAAGCTTTGCAGCAACTGAGTGAGGCGAGGCAATCGAACGTGTTGCGTCATTGGCTGGCGTTGGCGCACTCACAAGCCAGTGCGGCGCAGTTGCAAGCGCTGCTAGTGCAAGTCAAAGCGTGCACCACACGCGGCCACCGCATTGATCTCAAGGTGGGGCGTGGGTTTGTGCGGCGCGATGGGGCTGTATTGCGTTGCTACAATCTGTAGGTTTTTTTGCCCATAACACAACATTTTTAAAGAAATATGGCATTGATCGTTCACAAATACGGCGGCACGTCGATGGGCTCGACAGAGCGCATTCGCAACGTCGCTAAGCGCGTGGCCAAATGGGCCCGTGCGGGCCACCAAATGGTGGTGGTTCCTTCCGCGATGAGCGGCGAGACCAACCGTTTGCTTGGCCTTGCCAAAGAATTGGCGCCTTCCAAAGCTGACTCGGCCTACAACCGCGAACTCGACATGCTGGCCTCGACGGGCGAGCAGGCGTCTTCTGCATTGTTGGCCATTGCTTTGCAAGCCGAAGGTCAGCCCTCGGTCAGCTACGCAGGTTGGCAAGTGCCGATTCGCACCAACAATGCCTACACCAAAGCTCGCATTGAATCGATTGACGATGTTCGTGTACGCGCTGATTTGGATGCTGGCAAAGTCGTCATCATCACCGGGTTCCAAGGCAAAGACGAACACGACAACATCACCACTTTAGGCCGTGGCGGCTCTGATACCTCGGCCGTGGCCGTGGCGGCAGCGCTTAAAGCCAAAGAGTGTTTGATTTACACCGATGTGGATGGCGTGTACACCACCGACCCCCGTGTGGTGCCTGAAGCTCGCCGTTTAGAAACACTCTGCTTTGAAGAGATGCTGGAAATGGCATCTTTGGGCAGCAAAGTTTTGCAAATTCGCTCGGTTGAATTTGCTGGTAAATACAAGGTGCCGCTGCGCGTGTTGTCCAGCTTCACCGCGTGGGACATTGACATCAACGAAGAAGCCAAATCAGGCACGTTGATCACCTTTGAGGAAGACGAAAAAATGGAACAAGCAATCGTATCGGGCATCGCATTCAACCG
>CANCGU010000220.1 GCA_947377705.1 Comamonadaceae bacterium | reverse complement strand
CGATTCGAACATCACTTCTTCAAAGGTCAAACCATGAGTACGCAACACCCTGTCACCCCACACCTGGTGGTTGGTGTCGATGTGGGCGGTACGTTCACCGACTTGTTTGTGCTGGACGAGCGCGACGGCTCGGCCCGCATTGTCAAAGTCCCCTCGACCCGTGGGGAAGAAGCCCGTGGCTTCATGAACGGCGTGGTGCGCGTGAGCGAGGGCAATGCGACTGATGCCACACAAGGCGGTTCTGCGACAGCGACACACGGCGTGGCGTCCACCCTGGCCACCATCGTGCACGGCACCACCGTGGGCACCAACGCTTTGTTGGAGCGCAAGGTGGCACGCACCGGCATCATCACCACGCGCGGTTTTCGCGATGTGCTGGAAATGCGCCGCCGCGACCGCCCGCAAACTTGGGGGCTGAGAGGCAGCTTCACCCCCGTGGTTCCGCGCGATTTGCGCCTAGAGGTAGACGAGCGTGTGCTGGCTGATGGCAGCTTGCACACCGAGGTCAACTTGGCACAGGTGCGCGCCCAAACCCAAGCGCTGCTGGACGCGGGTTGCGAAGCGGTGTGCGTGTTTTTCATCAACGCCTATGCCAACCCCGTGAACGAACAACAGGCCGTGGCTGCTGTGCGTGCCATGTGGCCCAACCCCTATGTGACGTCGGCCAGTGAAGTGCTGCCAGAGATTCGTGAATTCGAACGTTGCTCCACGGCCACCTTGAACGCTGCCCTACAACCCGTGGTGGGCAGTTACTTGGCCAAGCTAGAAGACGACTTACGCACCCAAGGCTTCAGCGGCGAGTTATTGATTGTGCAAAGCAATGGCGGCGTGATGTCACGCGAAACCGCGTGCGATGTGCCCGTGCGCACCGCCCTCTCGGGCCCTGCTGCAGGCGTGATTGCGTGTGCCGCCGTGGCGCGTGCCTCGGGTTACCCCAATGTGATCACAGGTGACATGGGGGGCACCTCGTTTGACGTGTCCTTGGTGGCCGAAGGCGAGGCCTCGTTGGCCGCGCAAACCTCGATCGAGTTTGGGTTGGTGGTGCGCTCGCCCATGATTCAAATTGAAACCATTGGTGCCGGTGGCGGCTCAATTGCCTCGGTGGACGCCAGTGGCATGTTGCAGGTGGGCCCCGAGTCGGCAGGCAGCATTCCGGGCCCGGTGTGCTATGGCCGTGGCAACACCCGTCCCACGGTGACCGATGCCAATGTGGTGTTGGGGCGCATTGCCGCCGACCGTCCTTTGGGTGGTGGTTTGTTGCAGGCCTTAGATGCCAAAGCGGCCGAACTGGCGATTCAAACCCATGTGGCAACGCCTTTGGGCTTGGAGGCGCTGGCAGCGGCCGAGGCGATTTTGACGGTGGCCAATGCAAAGATGGCGGGTGCCATTCGCGTGGTGTCGATCGAGCGTGGGCATGACCCACGCCAATTTGCTTACATGCCATTTGGCGGTGGTGGTGCCCTGCATGTGTGCGCCATGATGCGCGAGGTGGGCGTGACCACCGGCATCGTGCCCCGTTACCCAGGTGTCACCTCAGCCTTGGGCTGCGTGATGGCGGACATGCGTCACGACGCGGTGCAGACCTTGAACAAATCGCTGCTCGATTTGGACTTGGCGCAACTCAAGTCACGCTTGGCCAACTTGGCTGAGGCCTGCCAAAAACGCCTCGACTCTGCAGGCGTGCGTTTTGAACGCGTGCAAGAAGTGGTGGCACTGGACATGCTCTACATGGGTCAGACCCACACCTTGCAAGTGCCCTTGAACCCAGCTGACATCAGCCGTGAAAGCATTCAAGCTGCGTTTGAAAAAGCCTATGCCGCTTCGTTTGGTCGTGTGCTGACTGGCATGGTGATTCGGGTGATGAACCTGCGCTATGCCCGCATTGGCGTACGCCCCAAATTTGACCTCGCCGTGCTGGCCCCCAAGGGCCCAGGTAGCACAACATCCCTCGGGGTGCAACGTGTTTACCACGCCGGTCAGTGGTGGGACGCCCAGCGCTATGCACGCTTGGAATTGCCCGTCGGGGCCCAAGTGGCAGGCCCTGCCATCTTGGAGCAGGCAGATACCACCGTGTGGTTGGAGCCAGGGTTTAGCGCCCGTGTCGACACACTGGGTAATTTACTGGTGGAAAGGATGGCGGCATGAGTCAAGCCAGCACGCGCCGAATTGGCCTAGTGATCGTTGATTTGCAAAACGACTTTCTTGCCCCCGAAGGTGCTTACGCGCGAGGGAAGACGGTAAGTGCTGAAGCCTTGTTATTGCCCGCACGCGTCGCGCCAGTGGCCGAGGCCGTGAAACGCCACCACGGACTGGTGGCGGCCAGTTTGTTCACCTTGTGGCCAGACACCGAAGGTCAGCCCATGATTTCGCCGCACCTGTTAGAGCGTCGACCGTTTTTGCGCTCAGGCGACTTTGCGCCTGGCAGTTGGGGTCAGGCCAATGTGGATGCCATTGCCCCGTGGGTGGATGTGTCGGTGTGCAAGGTGGCGTATTCGGCCTTCTTCAACACCCAACTCGACTGGGTGCTACGCCGTGCAGGCGTGGACACCGTTGTCGTGTGCGGCATTGTCACCAACGGTGGCGTAGCCAGCACGGTGCGCGATGCGCACATGCGTGACTACCGCACCGTGGTACTGAGTGACGGCTGTGCCACTTTCTCGGATGCAGCGCACCAAGCCGCCTTGACCGACATGGCATCGGTGGCTGAGGTGATGACCTGCGCCCAATTCTTAGACACGCTATGAACCCCACAGTTGAACGCGTTGGCAGCTTCACGGCCCCCGTCCACACAGCAGTGGCAATTGTGGGCGGCGGTGCCTGTGGCTTGACGGCTGCACTGCGCCTGAGCCAGCTCGGTGTGGACTGCGTGGTGTTGGAGCGTGATGCGTTGCCCACGGGGTCGACCGCGTTGTCTTCGGGCTTTGTTCCGGCTGCCGCGACCCAAGCGCAACAAGCACAAGGCATCAACGATTCGCCCGAATTGTTTGCGCAAGACATTCAAGCCAAAGCCCATGGCCGTGCGTCACCCGTGCTGGTGGACGCCTACAGCCGCGCCATTGGCCCAGCCCTAGACGCCCTGACGCAACACCACGGGCTGCCTTGGCAGGTACTCGACACGTTTTTGTACCCCGGCCACAGCGTGCACCGCATGCATGCCGTGCCCGAGAAAACGGGTGCGGGTCTGATGATGCGTTTGCACAATGCCGCCGAAGCGGCGGGCGTGGTGGTGCTGAATGAAGCACAGGTCAGCACGCTGTATGTGAACGTCGCGGATCAGGTGATGGGCTTGGGCTTTGTGCGCCCCGATGGTCAATTAGAACAACTGAGCTGCGACGCCGTGGTGTTGGCGTGCAATGGTTTTGGTGGCAATACCGAGTTAGTGAAGTCGTTGTTGCCCGAAATGCGTGACGCGCTGTATGCCGGCCACATGGGTAATGACGGCAGTGCGATTCAGTGGGGCCAACAACTCGGGGCGCAACTGGCCGACCTCGGGGGCTACCAAGGCCACGGGTCTTGGGCTGTACCGCAAGGTGCGTTGATTTCATGGGCGCTGATGATGGAAGGCGCTGTGCAAGTCAATGCACTCGGTCAACGCTTTCATGATGAAACTCAGGGCTACTCAGAGGCCGCTGTACATGTACTGGCTCAGCCTGCTGGCACGGCTTGGAACGTGTTCGACGACCGCTTACTCACCTTTGCACAAGACTTTCCCGACTTTTGTGAGGCACAAGCAGCCGGCGCTGTGCATAGCTTTGCCGATGTGGACGCATTGGCACAGCACATCGGTTGCTCGGCGGACACCTTGCGCCAAACCTTGGATGCCGTGCGCGAGGGCCAAGACCCCAGCACAGGCCGCCGTTTCAAGCGCAGCCTCGTGGCGCCTTTTCATGCCATTCGTGTGACCGGTGCTTTGTTTCACACGCAGGGCGGGCTTGACATCAATGCCCAATGCCAAGTGCTGCGCCCCGACGGCAGCCCCTTGCCCAACTTGCTGGCAGCCGGTGGTGCCGCGCGTGGCGTGTCGGGCGATGCGGTGTGGGGCTATTTGTCGGGCAATGGTTTGCTCAGCGCCATCGCGGGGGGCGACATTGCCGCGCACACAGCCGCACAAATCGCGCGTCAGACGCCTATCAAACCCTGAGAGAGATTTTATGAATTTGAAACAACGTTTGAACCAACCCGAGGTGTTGTTGGCGCCGGGTGTGTATGACGCGTTCAGCGCCTTGATCGCTGAGCAGGCAGGCTTTGAGGCGCTGTATCTGTCTGGCGCCTCCATCGCCTATACCTTGCTGGGTCGCTCCGACATTGGCTTGACCACGGCGACAGAAGTGGCACACACCTTGGCACATATCACCGACCGTGTGCGGGTGCCCGTCATCGTGGATGCGGACACTGGTTTTGGTAACGCTTTGAACACGCAACGCACGGTGCGCGACTTTGAGCGCGCGGGCGCGGCCATGATTCAACTGGAAGACCAAACCTTTCCCAAACGCTGCGG